>CAMFCK010000173.1 GCA_945948775.1 uncultured Clostridia bacterium | reverse complement strand
CGCGGCGCAACAATACTGCGCGGACTTACCGAATCCAGCGAGGAGGAGGCCGAAATTAAGAAGGCAATGCTTGAGCGGTCGGAAACGGCGGTGTTTCTGTGTGATTATAAAAAGTTGGGCAGACTGGGAGTGCCTGTGATCTCCGACCTGAATGCGGTGGACACCTTTATTACCGATATTAAGCTTTCCGACGAATGGCACGCGGTTCTTCAAGAAAACGATGTTGAGCTTTATGAGGTTTCAGCGGAGAAATAATATATAAAATAGATAATCATGACGAAGATTTTACAGCATTTTTTTAGAAAAAAGTCCTCTTGAAATTTTCGGAAAAAGCTGTTATAATTTAATTATAGTAATCGAGTGGCGAAAGCGTAAATCCAGATTAATGGATTTACGCTTTTTTATGTCTAAAAGGAGGAAAAGGTTTATTTTATGGAAAAGACAACAAATAAGATGGGTGCAATGAAGGTCAACAAGCTGATGCTTGCAACCGGAATACCAATGATAATTTCAATGGTGCTGCAGGCGTTCTATAATATTGTTGACAGTGCGTTTGTTTCAAATATGGCAAACGGCGGTGAAGCAGCTTTGAATGCGCTGACGCTTGCATTCCCTGTTCAGATGCTCATGATAGCGGTGAGTATAGGCACAGGCGTAGGAATGAACGCCCTTTTATCTAAAAGCCTTGGCGCAGGTGATAAGGAAACTGCCGCGAAAACTGCCGGCAATGCGCAAAGTCTTGCCGGGATAATATTTATACTATGTGTATTATTCGGCTTTTTGGGTACAGGCGGCTATATATCGACTCAGACAAAAAATGAAGAAATCTATATTATGGGTACGGAATATTTGCATATCTGCTGCACTTTCTCGCTCGGAATAGTATTTTTTGCAATCTATGAAAAGCTTTTGCAGTCGACCGGACTTTCGGTCTATTCAACAATAGCGCAGGTTTTGGGTGCGCTTACTAATATTGTTCTTGACCCGATTCTGATTTACGGTTTGCTTGGATTGCCGGAGATGGGCGTGCGCGGGGCGGCTTATGCTACGGTTATAGGACAGCATGTTTCTATGATTTCGGCTTTAATATTCCATTATGCACTAAACCGCGATGTAAAGAACGGAGTAAAATATCTGAAGCTTTCGGCAGATATAGTCCGCAGGATTTATTCAATCGGCTTGCCGGCAATTATAGCACAGGCACTTATGTCGGTTATGACCTACGGCTTAAACCTTATACTTGTACGTGTTGATGAGATGATGGTTACCGCATACGGCCTGTTTTATAAAATACAGCAGTTCATACTTTTTGCGGCATTTGGACTGAGGGACGCTATCACGCCTATTGTGTCCTTTAATCATGGTATGAAGGACAGACAGCGCGTCATATACGGCATGAAATACGGCATCGGCTATACGCTGATAATCATGGTTTTAGGACTGATTGTGCTGGAAAGCTTTGCAAAGCCGATTTCATCACTTTTCGGACTTTCCGGCGAAACGCAGGGACTGTGCGTGGACGCTATGCGGATAATTTCCGTAAGCTTTGTGTTTGCCGGCTTCAATATCGCGGCGCAGTGAATATTCCAGGCGCTTGACAGCGCCCTTGATTCATTGATTATTTCGGTATGCCGCCAATGCCTGTTCGTGCTTCCGGTTGCGTGGGCATTTTCGCTGCCGGCATTGAAATCTATGGACAGTGCATGGCTTGTCTGGGTGACCTTCCCTATTGCAGAAATCGCGTCTGCCGCTATTGCGGTTGTATTTATGAAGCACGTTTATGACAAAAAAATAAAAACTCTCGGATAATATTTAGAAGAAAAGCCGCCGCGCCTGATAAACAGGTGAGGCGGCTTCAGTTTTTTTGCGTAAAATTTGTAATTATCAGCGGCACCCGGTGATATAATAAAGATAAAGGGGGCTTAAATTATGAAATTACTGCGTAAAACGGTGCTGTTTCTGACAGGTTTTTGTGTATATATTACGATAGAGGTATGCTTTCGCGGCTATTCCTATCCTGTTATGGGGCTGTGCGGCGGAGTGATATTGCTTATAATAGACCTTATAAATGAGGAAATTTCATGGGATATGGATATACTTTTACAGGGCTGCATCGGCGCGCTGATCGCCACGCTTTTTGAGTTTATTATAGGCAGCATATGTATCCGGTTTGGATTTGCCGTGATGTGGGATTACTCGGATATGCCGCTTAATTACCGGGGTATAATCTGTCTGCCATATACGCTCGTCTGGATACCGGTTTCTATTGCCGGGATATTCATAGCCGACGCAATTAACTACTATGTATTTAACCGTCTGACTGTTCCGTATTATAAGCTGTTCGGCAGGACGATAATCACATACGGAAAAAGGCAATAGACGCGGGCTTTTGAAGAAAAGGGGCTGTTACATTTAGCGCAGACCGCAGAAAAGCATTATTATTATAAAAACAAGAATCTTATTATGTAGAAATTCACAAAAATGTGGATTTCTATTTTTTTAGAAATTCAATTAACAGCGCGCCGGCGCTTACGGCTGAATATCATTAAAAGCGCGGCAATGACCGCGAGTATCGATGCGCCGGAAATGGTATATACTGCTGCGGCAAAGAATGCGCCGGAAATGGCTGCACCGCCGGCAAAGACTGCTGCGGTAACAGGGAAAAGCCGCAGCAGCACAGACATATAGACTGCCGCCCAAACAGCATGCAGCGCCTTGCCGAGTATGTAGGGGACAAGACTTAGCCCGCGTCCGGCAGCCACGCCCATGACCTGCAGATGAACACAGAAGCCGGCAAAACCGGCAGCGGCGGCAGACAGAACAAGCTTGGTCCAGAGGGTAGCATCAAGCGCGGCAATACTTTTGATACCGGTAGTAAGCTCGCTCAGCGACAGAAAAATCGTCTTAAAAAGCTGATTGCCGGAGAGCAGATCCGCCGCGATATTTGCAATCACGCTGAAAAAAACGACTGCGCCGCATACTGTCAGTATGCTGTTTATCGAGCCTGCAAGCGCTTTTTGAAAAATCTCGCCTATCCCCTGTTCGGGCGTAAAGATGGGAATATTTGCGGCGGAAGTATCGCCTTTTTTGTAAAAACGGAAAATAAGCCCCACAGAAATTGCCGCTGCAATATGTGAAAGATATAAAAGCACACCTATTTTGGGACTGTGATAGATTGCTGCTCCGACCGAACCGAGAATGAAAAGAGGACCGGAATTGTTGCAGAAGGCAAGCAGACGCTCGCACTCAGGCTTTGACAGATAGCCACTGTCATAAAGGCTGCATGCTGTAGACGCACCGAGCGGATAGCCGGAAATTATGCCTAGTATAAACGCCGCCGCACCTGCTCCGCCTACATTGAACAGTGGCCGCA
>CAMFCK010000172.1 GCA_945948775.1 uncultured Clostridia bacterium | reverse complement strand
AGGCTGGGTGACTGTGTTTGGAGCGGGGGTACCGGCGCTGTTATGACAACATACTACGATGAAATATATGCATACCCGTTTGCAGCGGCAGAACTTGTAGGTTCAGGTGTTATCGGAGAGGATTTCGTGCTTGATTTTAATAACCCTATGGATTATGCCGATGCAGATATAAGTGCGACGTTTGAGGGAAGCTTGCTTGACGCGCAGCTGTCCATTGATCCGATCGACCCGACACGTATACATATTAATACAAATGCCGCTATAGGAATTTACACTATTGAATATGAAGGAGTCAGGGATATATGGGGCAATACTGTTAATGGCAGTATTGATATTCAAAAAAACATCGTACTGAATCCTGTGGATGCCGAGGAGGATGATGATACCTCGTGGCAGGAGGGATCAGCCGGCAGCAGTATGGTATTGCATGAGTTTAACACACCTGTTTCGGTAAGCAGTATTTCAGGCGGGCTTTCGGTATCAAATGACATTACTCATATGTATAATATGTCGGCAAGATGGCCGACAGTAGACGCGCCGAATATAAACTTTAACATTGGTACGGCAGGAAAAGAGGAATACGATTTCACGCAATACGGTTATCTGAATATATGGTTCTATTCCGAAAAGGCAACCGGATCGACGATTAACCTTGTATGCTACAGCAACGGAAGTGCAAGCAATTATGCTACTGCCCGGTTTGATGTTGATTGGGAGGGGTGGAAGCTTCTGTCATTGCCTGTTTCGTCTATTTCAAATGTAGTGAACAAGCCTGATAACTCAAAGGTGTTCCGTGTTGTGTTTAATTCTACGGGCTGGGGTGTCACAAACTATAGCAAGGACACAATACTGTACTTTGAGAGGGTGTGGCTGTCAAAGGATATTCCTACCGAACAGACAAGCTTTGTATCCGCAAACACGCCATATGGTATGGATAATATGCCGCTTAAAAATGCGTCGGTAATTCTGGAGTTTGACAAGCCGATTATAAAAGCAGGAAGTGTAATAATTACGGATTCTGATGGAAATGAAACCAATGCAAAGACGGAAATTTCAGGCAAAAAGCTCAGAGTTTTATGCTCCGAAAGGCTTGAACCGGGAATGACATACACTGTTAGCTGTGCTGATATATGGGATGAAAACGCCAACAAGGTGGAGTATATTCCCCAAGTGCAATTCACAACTGTAAGTGAAGGAATATCTGCAATCGTACCGAAATTCTATGATAATAATTCGGTAAAATTTACTCAGCTGCCGCAAAGCGGATCGGTCAGCGCATATACGGTGGCAGAAAATATAGATGATGAACCGCTGACAGCAGGAATAACAGCAGTTTTGATGAACAGCGATGGCAGTGTTGAAAGTATAAAGACTGAATCATTAGAGCTTTTGCCAGGGGAAAGAAAGAAAATTTATGCAACGGTAAACAGTAATGATTATACCGATAAATTTGTGATTGCATTTGTAAGCAAGGCGGCAGACGAGTACGAGCTTGCCGGAACGGTTTACTCGGTACTTGGCGTTGAGAATGAAGCTGATGTTACCGAGTATAAAACCTCGCTGTATCTTAATAATCTTGTCATAGCGGGAAATACAGGCGTCAAGGAAAAAAGCACGGTGCTTGTTAAAATGACAGACAAAAACGATACGCTTTGCCTGGCGCGTCCGGCAGTGACCGACGCAGACGGAAACTGGGCAGTAGGCTATACCTTTAATCCCGAAACGGCAGTCGGCGGTGATTATGATATAGAAGTGTCGGCATACGGAACAGATTATAAAAAAACCGAGAGTGTGTATTATGCCTCGGCAGCAGAGCGTGAAATACTGCTGAAAACGGTAAATGCAGCATCTACTTCAGACAGCATAAAAGATTTGGTCATGAAGAGCGCTTCCGCTTTGGGAATTGGTGATTCTGCAATATCAGACAATGCGGTAATAAATAATATTTGTCTTACGCTTGTTGAGCAGAAGCCTTTTGCCGAGTTTCCCGAATTGGTGCAAACAGCTCACGGTGCCATTAATACTCTGTCGGAATTAAACAAATGCAACTGGGCAGAGCTTACCGGATTTCTTGATACCAACAAAATAGTGATTCCGAGAAATAACAGCTATTACAAGTATTACACCGGCATAAAGAGTGAGAAGTCAAAGCAGACAATCAATCAAAAAGTTATGGAAAAGGCACCGTTTACAGGCTTTGAGGCATTTAGAGGTATATTTGAAACGGAAGTTGAAAAAGCGAAGAATGCCGCAAATAACACACAAGGCGGCAGCAGCGGTGGAAGCACCATCGGAGCTATATCTTCAAAGAGTCCTTCAACAGTTCCGGTGCAGCAAGGTGTTGAATTTACAGATATAGGTATGGCTGAGTGGGCGAGAGAAAGCGTAATGTACCTTTATAATAAAAACATTGTCGCAATGCCGGAAGAAAGGCTTTTCCGCCCGAATGACAGCATTACCCGTGAGGAATTTGTTAAGCTTCTTGTAATGGCGATAGGAGCATTTGATGCTTCTTTGCAGGCTGATTTTGAGGATGTTCAAGCTGAAGCATGGTATGCGCCGTATGTTGCAAGCGCGAAAAAAGCAGGCATAGCAGCCGGTGATGAAAACGGATGCTTTGGAGTAGGAAAGAGTATAACACGTCAGGATATGGCTACTATGATATATCGTGCTGCAAAGAATAGGTTTGTACAGAAACAGGCAGCAGAGTTTACTGATGCAGATGATATATCGGATTATGCCGGAGAGGCTGTAGCGGCGCTTGCAGAAGCAGGAATTATAAACGGCGTGGGTAACGGGCGTTTTGCACCGATGGATACAGCAACCAGAGCACAGGCGGCAGTAATTATTTACGGTCTGATGACTAAATAATGGGAGGAATCGGCAAAATGAAAAATAGACTGATAAGCCTGATGCTGGCATTGATAATAGCTGTTCCGTTCTATACATGGTCGGCGGCGGAAGCTGAGGAAACAACTGAGGGTACGTACAGCGGATATGAAAGTGATTATGAGATATTGACTGCACTTGGATTTATCACTTCATCAGATAATTTCTCTGAGGATGATTATATTACACGCGGTGATGCTGCAAAATATATTGTCCGCGCTTCCGGCGCCCCGGTGTCTGAGGGTAGCACACAGATATTTTCAGATGTTACGTCAACTAACGAAAACTATGAGTATATAAATACCGCAGCTTCAAGAGGGTATATTAATGGTGTGGGAGAAGATTTATATAAGGCTAAAATATTAAGCCTCTTGATTTTGCTATAGGACTTATGAATGTTTTGGGCTACAGTGAAATCGGCGAACTCGCGGGATATTCTGACGGTTGGCGCGGATTGGCAAACAGGCTGGGACTTTTAGATGGCG
>CAMFCK010000171.1 GCA_945948775.1 uncultured Clostridia bacterium | reverse complement strand
GAGGCCTATTGAAGGACGCTGCCGGCTCAGTAACACAGGTGCCGATTCTCACCATGCCTAACGATGATATAACACATCCTGTGCCAGATCTTACAGGATACATTACCGAGGGGCAGATAGTTCTCGGACGGGGACTTTCCCTTGCAGGCATATATCCACCCGTGTCGATACTTCCAAGCCTATCGCGTCTTATGAAGGACGGAATAGGCGAGGGATTTACAAGAGAGGATCATCCTGCTTTGGCAAATCAGCTTTTCGCCTCATATTCCAAGGTGGAGGACGTGAAAAGTCTCGCGTCTGTTATCGGTGAGGATGAACTCTCAGATGTGGATAAGCTTTATATTGAGTTCGGAAAGGAATTTGACGCAAAATTCCTTAACCAGGGTGAATATGAAAACCGCAGTATCGAGGAAACGCTTGACCTTGGCTGGAAGCTTTTGGGTATGCTGCCGAAATCCGAGCTGGACAGAGTTTCGGACGATATACTTGATAAATACTATACTCCTTATGAAAGGCAGTGATTTTTGTGTCAAAAACACTTGCGCCTACAAAAGGTAATCTGATGGCTGCAAAGAATACTCTGCGCCTGTCAAAGCAAGGATATGAGATGCTTGACAGAAAAAGAAATATTCTTATCCGGGAGATGATGCTGCTTATAGAGGACGCAAAGCGCGTTGAATCCAGTATAGAGGAAACCTTTCACGAGGCTTACTATGCACTTGAAAACGCAAACGTTACAATGGGAATTGAAACAGTATCGGATTTTGCACATTGCGCCGTTATTGAGGACGGAGTAAAGATAAATCTTCGCAGCGTAATGGGAGGCGAGCTGCCGGTGGTCACTATTGACGAGAGAAATAAAAGACCGCCGTACAGCTTTTATTCCACAGGCTCCGCTCTTGACAAGGCTTATGTAAATTTCAGAAAGGTAAAGCGTCTTACTGTGAAGCTTGCCGAAATCGAAAATTCTGTTTACCGTCTTGCTATGAATATTAAAAAAACGCAGAAGCGTGCAAATGCACTTCAGAATATTACTATACCGATGTATGAGAGGCTTACCAAGCAAATAACCGAAGCGCTTGAGGAAAAAGACAGAGAAGAACACACGCGCCTGAAAAAAATCAAGGAACGCAAGGAGAATGAACAGCAAAATGTCAGCTCGGCTGATTATGCGCAGTAATTCTGCAAGATATGTAAAGTTCTGTAATTTTTTATTATTTATGCTTGACAAGCATTGAAATAAAGTGTATAATCTAATGAATACAATATATACATGTTTTGTATGCATTGAATGTAATAAGTTATGAGGGCGAGTATGGTTATTTCTGAAAATATAGTAAAGATGCTTGCGCAGAAACGTAATCTGACTGATGATGAGTTTGTTGCTCTGATCGAAAGCGCGGAATACGATGATTTGCTTTTTGCAGAGTCTGATCGTGCAAGGCGCGCTGTATATGCAGATGAAGTGTATATCCGCGGACTGATCGAATTTACAAATTACTGTAAAAACGATTGCTATTACTGCGGAATACGAAAGGGAAACAAAGATGCCGTTCGATATCGCCTTGATAAACAGGAAATTCTTGAGTGCTGCCGAGAGGGCTATGCGCTCGGTTTTCGAACCTTTGTGCTTCAGGGCGGCGAGGATCCATACTTTACAGATGCTATTTTCTGTGATATAATATCTGCCATACGCAGCGAATTTCCAGATTGCGCAATCACGCTTTCAGTTGGTGAAAAGCAGAGAAAAAGCTATCAGGCATATTTTGACGCAGGTGCAAACAGATATCTGCTAAGGCATGAAACAGCTGATGCCGCACATTATTGCAGGCTTCATCCTGAGTGCATGAGCCTTGAAAACCGAAAACGATGTTTGTTTGATTTAAAGGACATCGGTTATCAGGTCGGTTCCGGATTTATGGTCGGTTCTCCGTATCAGACAAGCAGAAATCTTGTAGCTGATCTGCGCTTCTTGCAGGAGCTTGAGCCGGATATGATTGGCATCGGACCTTACATCACACATGCTGCAACGCCTTTTCGAAATGAAAAAAACGGTGGGCTGGAGCTTACATTAAGAATGATAGCAATACTGCGACTGATGTTTCCGTATGCGCTTATTCCGGCTACAACAGCGCTTGGAACGATTGCGCCTGACGGGCGCGAACGCGGCTTAAAAGCCGGAGCAAATGTGGTGATGCCCAATTTATCGCCGGTAAGAGTGCGCAGGCTGTATGAGCTTTATGAGAATAAAATATGCACAGGCGAGGAAGCGGCACAGTGCAGAGGCTGTCTTGAACGGCGAGTCGAGTCTGCCGGATATAAAATAGTAACCTCCGTCGGCAATGTCAGACGGTAATAAAACAGTTAATAATAATCTATATATTAAGAAGGAGTTTATGAAAATGTCAAACGAAAGATTTGAACTGAACAAAAACCTTGCACAGATGCTCAAGGGCGGCGTAATTATGGACGTTACAACGCCTGAACAGGCGAAAATTGCCGAAGCGGCAGGCGCATGTGCTGTAATGGCGCTTGAGCGTATTCCTGCGGATATAAGAGCTGCCGGCGGCGTATCGCGTATGAGCGATCCGAAAATGATAAAGGGTATCCAGAACGCTGTATCCATTCCCGTAATGGCAAAGTGCCGTATTGGTCATTTTGCAGAGGCGCAGATTTTGGAAGCGATTGAAATTGACTACATCGACGAAAGCGAGGTTTTGTCGCCTGCCGATGATAAATATCATATTGACAAGACTCAGTTCAAGGTACCGTTTGTATGCGGCGCGAAGGATTTGGGCGAAGCTCTGCGCAGAATAAACGAGGGGGCATCCATGATACGCACCAAGGGCGAGCCGGGAACAGGCGATGTTGTTCAGGCTGTTCGTCATATGAGGATGATGCAGAGCGAAATAAGAAGACTTGTTTCACTTAGAGAGGACGAGCTTTTTGACGCTGCAAAGCAGCTTGAAGTTCCTTATGACCTTGTAAAATATGTACATGAAAACGGAAAGCTTCCTGTGGTTAATTTTGCTGCCGGCGGCGTTGCAACACCTGCTGATGCGGCATTAATGATGCAGCTCGGCGCAGAAGGCGTATTTGTTGGTTCGGGTATATTCAAATCAGGAAACCCGGCAAAGCGTGCTGCGGCGATTGTAAAGGCAGTAACCAATTTCACAGATGCTAAGCTGATTGCTGAGCTTTCAGAGGATCTTGGCGAAGCTATGGTTGGTATTAATGAGCAGGAAATTGAGCTTTTGATGGCAGAAAGAGGAAAATAATTATGCAGATCGGAGTGTTGGCTCTGCAAGGAGCATTCATAGAGCATGAGCAAATGCTCGATAAGCTTGGGGTATCCTCGTTTGAAATACGCCAGAAA
>CAMFCK010000170.1 GCA_945948775.1 uncultured Clostridia bacterium | reverse complement strand
CCATTATAGTGCCGCAGAATTCGTCCGGGACATCCACAGTAAGTCTTTCAATAGGCTCGCACATTACACCGTCCATCTGCTTCATTATAACAACCGGGTTGGATACCTGAAATTCATATCCCTCGCGGCGCATATTTTCAATAAGCACCGAAAGATGCAGCTCACCGCGCCCTGAAACCTTGAAGGCCTCGGTCGAGTCGGTATCCTCAACCCTCAAGCTGATATTGGAGTCAAGCTCACGGTATAACCGGTCGCGCAGATGCCGCGAGGTTACAAATTTACCGTCATGGCCGGCAAACGGACTGTCATTTACGCTGAAGGTCATTGAAAGAACCGGTTCGTCGATTTTTACAAACGGAAGCGGCTCAACACAGGAGGGATCGCACAGGGTATCTCCGATATTTATGTCGGCTATCCCGGAAACCGCAACCACATCGCCCGCTCCTACCGTTTCCGCAGTTGCCTTGTTAAGTCCGTCAAAGGTATACAGCTTGACTGCTTTGCCCTGACGACAGCTGCCGTCAGGCTTGCATACGGTAAGCGGCATACCCGTGCGGATAGTACCGCGCTGGATTTTACCTACGGCAATTCTGCCTGTATAATCATCATAGTCAATATTTGAAACAAGCATCTGAAACGGCGCGTCATCCGTGCAGTCAGGACACGGGATATAGTTTACTATGAGCTCGAACATTTCACGCAGGTCAGAATTCGGACATTCGGGATTATATTCCGCCGTTGCCCAGCCATCGCGCCCCGACGCATAGATCACCGGCGTGTCAAGCTGTTCGTCCGTTGCGCCAAGGTCAATGAAAAGCTCCAGCACTTCGTCAACCACCTCATAAGGGCGCGCGTTTGGACGGTCTACCTTGTTGACAACAATTATAGGCTTAAGATTGAGCGCAAGTGCCTTTGAAAGCACGAACCGCGTCTGCGGCATACATCCCTCGAACGCGTCCACCAAAAGCAGCACTCCGTCCACCATCTCAAGACCGCGCTCCACCTCTCCGCCGAAATCGGCATGTCCCGGTGTGTCGATTATATTGATTTTATAGCCGTTATACAGCAGAGATGTATTCTTTGCAAGTATAGTTATTCCGCGCTCGCGCTCAAGATCATTTGAATCCATAACGCGCTCGTTTACCTGCTCATTCTCCCTGAAGGTGCCGCACTGCTTCAGCATTGCGTCCACAAGCGTTGTCTTGCCGTGATCAACATGCGCTATAATGGCAATATTTCTTATCTTTTCTCTTTCCATAAATTCTTTTGCTCCTTATCGGCACAATGCCGCCTTTTATTTAGTATTTCCTTTTTTACACTTTACCTATCATAACACAAAACAACTTTTTTTGCAATATCAGTATCAAATTAGATGTAAATTTTTATTGCATTTGCCAATATCTTGTGATATAATATATTAAATTTTGTTTTTATTTGTGGTAAAGGAGATGGAACCGGATGACATATAGCATTATGATTGCAAATACAAGGCGTGTATCCGAATTTGTCGGAATAGCGAACAAATACCGAGGTGATATTCGCGCAGTTTCAGGCAAATATACTGCAAACGCTAAATCAATCATGGGTATGCTGACACTTGACCTGACAAAAAAAATCACCATTGAGGTTGATGACGCGGATGCCGCTGATTTTGCGCAGGAGATAGAAAGCTTTATAGTAAAATAATATACATATTAAAAAAACAGCTTAAGCCGGTTTTCGGCTGACGTTTAAAACGGTATGAAAAGGCACATTGCTCATCTGCGATGTGCCTTTTATCATATTACAACGCCGTCAATTTTCTTTTGCGTTCCAATTCAAAATATCCATATTTATCAAATTCCACACAAATTCCTAAAATTTATCACAATAATTCTAAAAAGCTGGTATATAATTCAAGCATACCATAAAGCAAGGAGTTAAAGTTTATGCGTAACAAAAAAATGATTATCGCTGTCGCGGCACTTGCGGCAGCGTTTTTTGGTTTGAGCTTTGCGCCATGTAAACAGATCCGGTACGCGATGATATTTACGCATTATACAGTTCGTAATAAAAACCGTGTGCCGATAAAAGCTCCTCATGCGTACCTTGTTCAATAATGTTTCCGTTTTTCATAACAAGTATCAAGTCTGCGCTGCGTATTGTCGAAAGGCGGTGCGCAATAACAAAAGCCGTACGGTTCTCCAGCATCTTCAAAAATGCACGCTGTATGCGCTGCTCTGTCACAGTATCTACAGATGAGGTAGCCTCGTCAAGTATCAGTATTTCAGGATCGGCAAGCATAGCGCGCGCTATTGTAAGAAGCTGCTTCTGCCCCTGCGAAAGATTGCCGCCGTCCTCGGCTATGATCGTATCATATCCTTTTGGCAGGCGGCGGATAAAGCTGTCCGCATGCGCGCTTTTTGCAGCAGCGATAATTTCATCATCGGACGCGTCCGGACGTGCATACGCTATATTTTCATGCACAGTTCCGCAAAACAGCCATGTATCCTGCAAAACCATCGCAAAATGTCTGCGCAGACTGTCACGGTTTACGCTTTCCTCCGGCTGAGAGTCAATTGTAATCACACCGCTGTCAACATCATAAAACCGCATCAGCAGATTTACAATAGTAGTTTTTCCGCTTCCGGTAGGGCCTACGATTGCAACTGTCCTGCCGGGCATCGCTGTCAGATTCAGATTTTCTATCAGCGGAGTCTTTTTATCATAGGAAAAATATACATCTTTAAAATCAATTCTTCCGCCCTTCGCAGCAAGATCCGGCAGATTTTTATCATTGCTTTCCGGTTCTGCGTCTATCAAAGCAAAAATCCGCTCAGCTGCGGCAGCCGCCGACTGAAGCTGCGTCAGCACGCTTGCCATATCGTTTATCGGACGTGCAAATTGCGTTGCATATATCAAAAAAGCAGAAATTGTGCCTACTGTAAGCTGACCTGACAAAGCGGCAATTCCGCCTAAAACCCCTACGGCAATATAGGCAAGATTATTGATGTAGTCGGATTGACAAGCGAGGAATAAAACTGCGCTTTCTGACCGCACTTATAAAGCCGCGCGTTGATCTCGCAGAAACGGCTGTATGCCTCGTCCTCATTGGAGAAAGCACGTACAACCTTCTGAGAGGAAATATATTCCTCCGCAAAACCGTTTATTTCTCCTATTGTTCTGCTCTGTTCGCGGAACATTGCCGCCGAACGCACCGCAATTGCGCGCGATACTATAACGCATAAAAGGGTTATGACAAGTATAGCCGAGGTTATAACCCAGTTGCGCAGAAACATTATCACCAGTGTTCCGACCACAATTACCGCGCCGGAAAATAGCTCTGTCACGCCCTGCAAAAGTCCGTCAGAAACTGCGTCCACATCATTTGTAAGCCGGCTTATTATAT
>CAMFCK010000169.1 GCA_945948775.1 uncultured Clostridia bacterium | reverse complement strand
GCCGGTGCTTCACCGATACCTCCCTTTACAAGCTCGTCCTTGATTTTATTATAAAGCACTGCCGCTACGCGCGCGCCGTTTCCCCCGCTGTTTCCAAGCTCTCCGTTTTCATAAAGCCTCTGCGCCGCCAGCGCGTAGATTATAAGCTGAAGCTCTGTTCTGTTGCAGATCCCGGAGATCTTAAAGCTCTGTATGCCTGTCTTGTAGTCAATAACCCGCAAAAGCGCAGGTTTCCCGTCATGCGTCGGCGCAATGTCGATACGGTCGATAATACCCTTTATATCTACGCTTTCTCCTTCATTTTCGAGGCTGAACCGAAATTTCTTTTCAAATCCGCAGGAGGCAAAGTCACCCGAAATCAGGCTTATTCTTATAGTTTCCACAGCGTCGGAAATGGTTTTTACCGCGCGCGAACACATAAGCGAAAGCCTTTCATCGCCGTAATCCGGATTTGCTGCCTTTGCCGTCCGCTCGATATATGCCCCAAGCTCAGAAATGATTTTGTCCGCATCAGACTTTGTAAGTCCCCTCCAGCACTCCTGCACCTGCTCAGGTGTTTGCGCGCCCTCCTGCACGCTTTTACAAAATTCGCACACAGCCCAATGTACAAGCTGTCCGAGGTCATAGCTGCGCAGCTTATATTCCTCCTGCGCATAAACCCCAAGTCCGTACTGGATAAAATAAGAAAATGGACAGTTGTTGTATTTCTGCAATGCCGTAATGCTGAACGGATATCTGCCGTAAAGTGCCATTGCCGCCTCTGCGGAAATATGTTCATGCTCGGTTTTATAGCCTGCGGCGCGGGAAAGTATATCCTCATAGCCGCCGCAATGCTCAAATATGGAATAATCCGCATTCTTGGGAGCTTTTTTTGTAAATACCGTTCTCTGCTGCGTATTTATATCAAGCTGCGGAGCCGTATTCTTCCAGAATTCGTATTCTTCGGGGCTTATATCGGATACCAGCCGCGAAAGCATCTTATAATATGTCCGTTTTTTGGAAACAAAAAGATTTTCCCATTCCTCCTGTTCGTTAACCGTACCGATTTTCAGATCCTCAAAGGTACGCAAAAGCTCGTCTATAAGAGCGCAGGGCGTTGTCTGTTCGCCGTTCTCGCCAGCATCCGGAAAGCTTATTATCAGACGTTCGCATGCTGCGGTAAGCGCCTGATATAGTTTAAAATCTGTTAAAGCCGTACGCTTGCCCGCCCCCGGCAGCAGCTCAATTCCTTCGCTTTCCAAAACCGCACGCTCAGCGTCGTTCAATATGCCACCGTCCGCCGGTTCGCACGGAAGCTCTCCGCGTACCGCGCCTATTATAAACATTGTACGCACACGAACCGGTCTTGTCTGCTCCGCTGTTCCGACTGCAACTCTGTCCATACCGGAGGGCGCTGTGTCTACCGTGCATTTTGAAAGTCCTGCCGCTATCATCTGCGAGAACCGTTCGCGGCTTACAAATTCCTCTCCGGCAGTTATCACGCACTGGTCAAGCGTTTCCACCAGAGCATTCCACACCTCTCCCAGCCGCGCTGCGTCATCAAGGCGGTTACGCTCCTCAAGCCGCTTCTGCTCGCTTAAAAGACCTTCATAAAGGTTTATATCGCCGAGAAATTCAAAAAGCGCCTGCGCAAGCTCCTTTACTCTGCGCCGTCCGCGTATTTTTTCAATAAGCACCGCAAACGGAGCCATAAGCTCCCTTCTCAGCTTATCGACTTCTCCGGTATCCTCAACGCACGCGTTTTCGTGTGTTATTTCATCGAATATACCCGCCTTTCTCGGCTTCCATGCCTGCTCGCCGAGCCATGCCTTTCTGCCTCGTATTCCATGCTTTTGTACATAATCCTCCAGTACGTCAACCTCGCGCGCGTCTATTGCACAAATGCCGTCTGTGCTGCGCCGCCAGATAAATCCGCTCCTTAAATATTCAAATACCGAGCCATAGCTCCAGTTTTCATTTATAATGCGGAATACGGACAGGACAAGACGGATAACAGGATGCTCGGATACCGACATTTTACGATCCGCAAAGTATGGAATGCCGCAGTCTGCAAACACCGCGTCAATTATGTGTGCATATGTATCAAGGTTTCCGGCTATCACTCCTATGTCACGGAATCTCAGTCCCCTCTCACGCACCTCGTAAAGTATTCTTCCTGCCAGCCGCTCCACCTCGGCGTTACGGTCAGTGAGCCTTGTAACCGTTATATTCTCACACGCCGGGCATACCGTTCCGGGCTGATACTCGTCATAATTCTGAATGAAGTATTTTAAATCGGGAGATTTGATATGCGCACCCTCTCCGGAAAAGTGCCGCTCTCCGACCGACGCACCGTGCTCCCCGGCAATATGCAAGAGCCGTTCGCGGCAGGCACACGCCGGGGCAAAGATTCCTTGCGGACTTCTCATGCCGGAATCACTGATTGTAAGAGTGACCGTAACGCTGTTCGCCCATTTAATCAGCGATGAAATGACGCTGTAATGAGCAGGCAGAAAATCGGTAAAGCCGTCTATAAATATATGAGTATCCGAAAAGCCGCCTTCCGCATCGATACGCCTCGCCAAAAGCTCCATATCCTCGTCCGGATCGGCAAATTCGGTTCCTAAAAGCTCGTTATAGCCCGCATATACCGCCCCCAGAGCATGGAGCTTTTTTTCAAGCAGTCCTACGCCTTTGTACGCGCAAAGCGTTTCCGGCGAAATCAAGCACCGCTTAAATTCGCTTATCGCCTCGCCCACGCCGTCAATAAAGCCTGTACGCTCCACCGCCGATTCAAACACTCCGTCGCCGGCAGACGCGTTTTGCGCCGCCGCCTTTAAAATCAGCATCTGCCTTCCTGACGCGCGCAGACTTTCGCCCCGGTTATCAAGCCTTTTTGCAAGCTTTGAGAAGGTGGAAGCCTCTATTCCGTTTATTCCCAATCCGCCGAAGCGCGCGCAAAGAGTGCGCTCCTCTATATGCGAAAAGCGTTCAGGAACTATCACCAGCGCCTTTATCCCTGCGGCTGTACATTTTTCTATTTCCAGCTCTATATATTCACTTTTGCCCGATCCGGCACCGCCCGTTACAAGCTCAAAATTCATGCCTATTCCTCCCGGAATCACAAGTACACACTTGTATTTTACTTACTATTGCTTACATTATACCAAATTCCGCAGCTAATATCAATCCTTAAATGCAATTCTCGCGCCTGCGCGCTCAAGCTTTGAGCAGAAATTTTCGTATCCTCTTGCAATATGCTCCGCGCCGGAAATTTCCGTTTCTCCGTCGGCAACCAGTCCGGCAAGAGCCAGCGCCGCACCGCCGCGCAGGTCAAACGCCTCAACCTTTGCCCCGGTCAGCCTTTCAACGCCCTCGATTACCGATGTCCTGCCGTCTATTTTTATGTCCGC
>CAMFCK010000168.1 GCA_945948775.1 uncultured Clostridia bacterium | reverse complement strand
ATGAAGCTTTCCGCCCAGAAGCAGCAAATCTGCCTCGCGGTCGGTATAACCTGTCATTGCAAGAGCGACAAGCGTTGCGCACGCGCCTGTTCCGCAGGCAAGCGTTTCCCCTGCACCGCGTTCCCATACGCGCATTTTTATTGTATTTTTGTCCACCACCTGTGCAAACTCAGTATTTATTCTGTTCGGAAACAGCTCATGATGCTCGAACAGCGGCCCGATTTTCTCTATTTCAAGGCTGTCGGTATCATCTATTACGGTAACCGCATGCGGATTGCCCATTGATACTCCCGTAACCTTATAAACCTTTCCGTCCACAGTCACAGGCTCGTCACTAAACCGCTCCTTGTCTGAGGCGATAGGTATATCTCTCGGTACGATGATCGGCTCGCCCATATCCACCCTGACGGTATCAACCTCACCATCTGAAAGGTTGAGCTTGAGAATTTTAATACCGCCGAGTGTTTCAAGCGTCACCGTAGTTTTATCGGTCAGACCTCGGTCATATACGAACTTTCCTATGCATCTTGTGGCGTTTCCGCACATTTCTGCCTGCGTTCCGTCGGCATTATACATCTCCATGCGAAAATCCGCTCTGTCTGACGGGCAGATAAGCACAAGTCCGTCCGACCCGATGCCGAAGTGCCTGTCGCTTACCTTCTTTGCCACCTCGGACGCGTCCTTTATCATACCTTTGGTACAGTCAACATAAACGTAATCATTTCCCGCACCCTGCATTTTTGTAAATTTAATCGTCTGCATTTACCTTACTCCATTCCAAGTATCATTTTTGCCGTTTCCGCAAAGCGTACTCCGTTATCCATACTCTTCTTCTGTATAAATCTGTGTGCCTCTTCCTCCGAAAGGCTGTTTTGCTCCATTAAAAGCAGCTTTGCCTGTTCGATGAGCTTTTGCTCCTCGCCGGTGCGCGGTTTAGGCTTTCTCCGCGCCTTTCTCTGCCAACCGCCCATCTGAAGCTCGACTGCGCCTGCCAGCCGTACCGCGCTTGTCGGCAGCGGCAGTATAAATATCTCACGGTCGTCAATATATCCGCTCTCCTCAGGCTTTAACAGTGCAATCAGCGCCGCCGAGCGAGGCATATCCGCGAACAGGTCGTTCACCGTTGCGTCCGGCAGCTTAAAGCCGGTTATTACCAACGCGTCGTCAAGTTCATTCACAATTCTTATCGTATCGGCGGCAGAATGAGCGACAGCAAACACCGAAAATCCTGAAATATCAAGCATCCTGCGAATTTTATCAGCTGTCTGCTCCTTAAAGAACGCAAGAACTATGTGTCCCAATCCTCATCCCCCCTATGATGCAAGCTTTGCGCAGTTTCCGGCAATCTGCACCTGTTTTTGTGCGGAAGCCGTCAGCTTTTATCAATAGCGGAAAAGATATTTTTCAACCTCCCAGCTGCTAACCGTCTTGCGGTAATCGTCATATTCGGCGTCCTTTGCCGAAATATATGCATTAAGGAGCTTTTTACCGAGAAGCTTTTCAAGAAATTCCGATTTTCTCGCCTCCTCAAGCGCCTGACGAAGGCTTACCGGCAGTGCCTTCACTCCAAGCGCGGTCAGTTCTTCACCGCTTAACCGTGACATATCGCAGTCCACGCTCGGCGGCGGCGTCATGCCCTGCTTAATGCCCTCAAAGCCTGCCGCAAGAGCCGCAGCTATTGCAAGATACGGATTTGCGGTCGGATCGGGGGAACGCAGCTCAACCCTTGCATGCTTGCCCTTAGTGCTCGGCACGCGTACAAGCAGCGAATTATTCTTTTTTGACCAAGCAATATATGACGGCGCGTTGTAACCCGGAATAAGACGCTTGTATGAATTTACCGTAGGATTGGTAAGACAGCATATTTCAGGAATATATCTTAACAGCCCTGCAACAAAGCTTTTTGCCGCCTGTCCGATCTCCTCTCCGGTATCAAACAGATTCTTTCCGTCCTTGTATACCGACATATTAAGATGCATCCCGGAGCCGTTTTTTCCGTTGAGTGGCTTAGGCATAAAGGTTGCAAAATATCCGTTGCGCTTAGCTACTGTTTTGACAACCATTTTAAAGGTCAGCAGTCTGTCGGCAGTTACCATTGCCTCATCATACTTAAAATCCACCTCATGCTGTCCGCCTGCGACCTCATGATGCGACTCCTCCACCTCATAGCCCATATCCTCAAGCGTCATTACAATATCGCGGCGGCAGTTTTCGCCGTTATCGAGCGGAGCTACGTCAAAATATCCGCCCTCATCATTGGTAATGTTTGTGGGGTTTCCGTTTTCATCGGTGTTAAAGAGGAAAAATTCGCACTCAGGACTGACCTTAAATTCATAACCCAGCTCCTTTGCTTCGGAAAGCACCCGTTTTAAAACATTGCGCGAATCGTAAACATACGGTGAGCCGTCGGGATTGCATATATCGCAGATAAGCCGCGCGACCTTTCCCTGATGCGGACGCCACGGAAAAATTTCAAAGGAATCAAGAATAGGATGCAGGTAAAGATCGCATTCGCCGCTGCTGTCAAAGCCCTCCACCGATGAACAGTCGAACATCATACGGTTATCAAGCGCGCGCGGAAGCTGCGATACCGTCACCGCCATATTTTTCATATTTCCGAAAATATCTGCAAACTGCAAACGTATAAACCTTACGTCCTCCTCCTCAACCATTGAAAAGATGTCCTCTTTCGTAAACATTATATCATTCATCCTTTCTGACTCCACATAAATTATCACAAAAATTTCATATCATTATACAGAAAAAGGGCATTTCAAAAAATTGAAACACCCTTGCTTCCGATATTAGACATTTTAACACAGATATTTTTGTTTGTCAAGCCTAAATCTGCATATAATACCCTTGCGGCAAAATTTTTTTCAAAAAGTAAGCCTCGGCTAATCTTGCGTAATCTGTGCCGTTTTTCAGGCAACCGAGCAAAAAAAATCGAAGTGTATGTAAAAAATTATACTTGACAATGTGCGGTTTGGTAGTATAATATCATAACATAAAATAAAATGTTGTCATTTTATCCTTTATTCTTCCATAGGAGGTAATGTTTATGCAATACAATACTCTGCCCGAAAAGCAGGGGCTATATGACCCAAAATTCGAGCACGACGCCTGCGGAATCGGATTTATCTGCAATATTAAGGGAGAACCCTCCCACGACATGATAACCCGCGCAATAAAAATTCTGAAAAATCTTGCTCACCGCGGCGGAGTAGGCAGCGAGCCGGATACCGGTGACGGTGCGGGCATTCTCATACAGATGCCCCATGCTTTTATGAAGAAGGTCTGTAAAAATGATGGGATCAAGCTTCCGAAGGCGGGCGATTACGGCGTTGGAATGCTGTTTTTGTCACCGGACGCAGACACAAGACGTGAAAGCCTGTCCTCTCTTTC
>CAMFCK010000167.1 GCA_945948775.1 uncultured Clostridia bacterium | reverse complement strand
GGCTTGCCTTTTTTTCCTTCAGCTGGGCAGCAAGCGCAAGATGCGCCTCGTTGTTTTTTGCAGCAACGAGAAGTCCTGCTGTATCCTTATCAATCCTGTGTACTATTCCCGGTCTTATAACTCCGTTTATACCTGACAGACTGCCTCCGCAGTGATACAAAAGCGCATTTACCAGTGTACCGCTGTAGTTGCCGGGGGCAGGATGCACCACCATGCCCTGCGGCTTATTTATGACAATAAGCTCATCATCTTCATAAACAATGTCAAGCTGTATATCCTCCGGTAAAATATCAAGCTGTTCTGGTTCCGGAAGCTCAACTGCCACCGCTTCGCCGGCTTTGAGCTTATAGTTCTTTTTAACAGTTTTACCCGAAACCAATACCGCGCCTTTCTCGGCAAGCGAAGCGGCATATGAACGTGAAACACCGTCAATTCTGCCCGATATAAAGCTGTCAATTCTTTCGCCGTCCTTATCAGACAGCAGAACTATCCTTTCCATTTTTGCTTTCCCTTTCGGTCAAGAATATATGCAGCACTAAAAGCGCGGCCCCAACAGTTATCGCTATGTCCGCCAGATTGAATACCGGGAACCGAAACAGCGTTATCTCGATAAAATCAACAACAAATCCTCTGAAAATCCTGTCAATGCCATTGCCCAACGCTCCTCCGAGAAGCAAGCCTGCACAGACAATAAGCGTCCTGTCATTCGGCTTTTTTTTAAGCATAAAAACTACCACGCCAATGCAGAACAACATTGACACAACGCCAAGCAGCCATGTATGCTCATTCAACATACTGAAAGCTGCTCCGCGATTTTCAACATACACAATATCGAACAGACCTGGTATAAAAGTAATATGGTCTGTTTTTGTAAAATTAGCTGAAATCAATAATTTACTGACCTGATCTGCCGCAGTTACCGCAGCGGCAATAGCCAACCAGATATATAGCATATTCTCCTCCGAAAACTACATCGAAATAAATTCAAGTGCGTTCAAAATTTCCTCATCACGCACGTCACACACAGATTTTACCTCGCCTATATGCACAGGCAGCACAAACTTCAGCGTTCCGCTGACGCTCTTTTTATCCGAACGCATGATTTCTATAATTTTATCAAAATCCGGCAGCTCTGCTCTTGTATCAAAGCCGTAGCTGTCAAGCAGATCAATTATTCTTTCAAGCTCCTCGCCGGAAATCATACCGCGCTGTTCTGCAATGTAAGAAGCGGCAATCATGCCGAGACCAACACATTCACCGTGAGTACGCGAAAAATTCACTGCGCTTTCTATTGCATGACCTATAGTATGCCCGAAATTCAGATGCGCACGCACTCCGCTTTCCTTTTCGTCAAGCTCCACAACATTTGCTTTTATGCGGCAGTTATTTCTGCACATATAAATAAGCGTTTCCGGCTTCATAGCCTTTACATCACGCGTATTCTCCGAAAGATATTCAAAAAACACCTCATCGCGGATAATACCGTGCTTTATTACTTCGCCCATTCCGGATATAAACTCACGCTTGGGAAGTGTTTTCAGCGCAGACACATTCATATAAACATGCTTAGGCTGCAAAAATGCTCCTATAATATTTTTCGCACCTCTGAAATCTACGCCGGTTTTTCCTCCGACAGAGCTGTCAGACTGTGAAAGAAGCGTAGTCGGTATCTGAACATAGCGTATACCGCGCATATATATTGCAGCGGCAAAACCTGCCATATCCCCGACAACACCGCCGCCAAGCGCCAGTATCATTGAGCTTCTGTCCATTTTATGCTCCATACATGCGCTGCATATGCCAAGCACGCTTTGCATATCCTTATTTTCCTCTCCTGCTGCAAAAGCATAGCACACTGCGTCATATCCCGCTCTTTTCAAAAGCCCGATAACCTCGTCTGCATAAAGTCCAAGCACATTTGTATCGGTGACAACAAGCAGCTTTTTCGGCGCACCTATCTCCTCCAATACTGCACACAATCCGTTAAAATCTGTATGAAAGCTTATATTATATGAGTTCTGACCTAAATTTACCGTCATTTGCTCCATAGTTTTCTCCGTTCTGCCTGCACAATCGGCATTTTTGTTCAATATATTAATTTTATCATATATATAAAAAAAAGAAAAGGCTTTTTTTGCCCTTTCTTTTTAATATTTTATTACATTTATTTGTCTATTTTGTTAATTTACGCACACAATCAGCGCAAATCCCGTCAAATCCTTCAATTGTACCGACTGTCTCGGAGTGTACCCAACATCTCCCGCACTTTTCATACTCACTCGCACGGACGCTTACCTTTACGGTATCCCCACAAATGCATCTTCAGGCGCACAGTCTCCGACCACTGCCTTTGACGTGATGAAAATTTCGGCAAGCTCAGGCTCAATAGCCTTTAAAAGTTCTTCAAGCTCAGCATTGTCTCCGGCATAGACAGTTACCTCAGCATCAAGTGATTTACCGATTACTTTTGCATTGCGCATCGGCTCAATAGCTCTGTTTACATCATTTCTAACCGCTATTATCTTATCCCACTTTTCAGCAAGGGCAGCATCATTATACTCCTCGTTAGTCTGAGGCATAGACGAGAACATAACGCTCGCGGTATCATCACTTTCAAAATGCGGCATAAATCTCCAGATTTCCTCTGCAGTAAATGCAAGCACAGGCGCAAGCAGCTTAACAAGCGCGTCCAGAATTATAAACATTGCCGACTGCGCGCTTCTGCGCTCAAAAGCCTCAGGCTTTTCTGTGTAAAGCCGTGATTTCAATATATCAAGATAGAAATTACTCATATCAACAATGCAGAAATTCAAAACCGCACTATAGAGCATATGGAACTCATAATTCTCATATGCAGAGATCGACTTTTCAATCACGCTGTTGAGCTTCATAAGCGCCCATCTGTCAATTTCAAGCATATCCTTATATGCAACCATATCCTCGTTCGGGTTAAAGTCGTTTACGTTTGACAGAATATAACGCGCGGTATTTCTTATCTTTCTGTACCCTTCCGAAAGCTGCTTGAGCATTTCCTTTGACATTCTCATATCGGTGCGGTAATCCGCCGACACAACCCAAAGCCGCAGAACGTCTGCGCCGTACTGGTCGATTATTTCCTGCGGATATATCGCATTGCCCTTTGATTTGGACATTTTTTTGCCTTCGCCGTCCTGAATCATGCCATGCGTAATTACAGTCTTATACGGTGCAACACCGTTTACTGCAATACTTGTAAGCAGCGAGGACTGGAACCATCCGCGGTACTGGTCATTTCCCTCAAGGTACATATCTGCCGGGTAAACAAGATCCTCTCTTGCATCGCACACAGCCTTATGTGACGAGCCAGAATCAAACCAAACATCCATGATGTCATGCTCTTTGGTAAAGTGGGTGCAGCCGCACTCGCATTTTGTTCCGGCAGGAAG
>CAMFCK010000166.1 GCA_945948775.1 uncultured Clostridia bacterium | reverse complement strand
ATCGCTTATGCCGCTTATAAGCTCAGATGCATTTGCCCACTGCATGGCTTCAAGAGCCCATTCGCTTATTTGCGTGCAGTCGGTAAACTGCGAAAGCTCTGCGGTGTTTTCGGTATTATAGCCTTTCAGCTTTGCATAGCGGTACATTATAGCCGCGAACTGCTCACGGGTTATATTTTCCTCCGGCGCGAAAAGGGTTTCGCTTATACCTTTTACAATACCGTTTTGCGCCGCCCATGAAACAGCGTCTGCGAACCAGTCGTTGCCATTTACATCTTCAAAGCCATGCTTTTGCAATGCTTCTGACGGACTTTCAAGCCTGTAAAGAACAGCTGCAAGCATTGCTCTTGTCATATCTTGTTCCGGAGCAAATTCGGTTTCGGAAATTCCCATAAACAGATTATTTTGAGTAACATATAAAACTGCCTCCTCATACCATGCACCGCCCGGCACATCTGAAAACCGGGAGCTATCATCTGTACCGATCGCCGCGCTTGTGCTTTCGATCCATTTTGCATATAGAGTAAAGCTTGATGTCACTTTAGCAGAAAAGTCATATTCAAAGGTCAATTCCTTGTCGGTGAACCAGCCGCCGAAGATATAGCCTTCTTTTTTGGGAACGGGCGGCTCGGTCACAGCTGCGTTTTTATTTATATTCTGACTTTGCACCGCACCGGCGCCGTTAGTTTCGAACCGGACCGTGTATGCGGCGGTACCGCTGATACCGCCTGACGAGCCGGAGTTCCGGCCTTCAGAGCTCTGCTCCTGCGTATAGTCGTCTGTGTAGTGGAATATAATACTGTCACCGCTTTTAAGTGACTGCTCAGCTATTCCGAGATCGGGATATGAGCTGTTTAGAATATACATCCAGCCTGAGAGCGCACCATTGTCACACTCGCTGAGACCGTTGATCTCAGAAATATAGTTCCCGCTGTCATTTGTCCAGGTCATGCCTGCTTCCGTAAGAGCCTTTTCAAATACGTCTAAAATCGTGCTGCCTGACGGTACGGTATATGATTTTTTTGCAATCCATACCGGCAGGGCGCTTTTATCATTTTTATAGGTATGCACCTGAGCATTTCCGTGTTCTTCATCACCGTAGAGTGTAAAATATACGGTGATGCTGCCGTCTGACGAAGCGGGTGCACTTTCCCTTGTGACAATCAAATTGACAGTCTCAAAAGTGCCGTCTGCCTTTACAGCCTTTATCTCAAAGGTATTCTTTCCGTAATCGAGATCATAGCTTTCAAGCGGCTCTTTGCCGTTTATTGTATAGGTTATTCCGGGCGCGGCTGTAATGCCGATTGCCGTGCTGCCTATGCGGTATCCGACGCTGGCAGTATAATTTTTTCCGTCCTTCGTGGCAGCGGTGCGGACATCGCCGCCGGCATTGATTTTTATTCCCTCGACAAGCTCGTCGCTTTCAGAGGCGCTGCCGGTAAGCTTAAGCAGGTAAATTGCAGGCTCTTTATCGCCGCTCTGTACAATTACGCGTACTAAGGTTTCGCCGTTTTCTGCGGTGACCTTAAAGCCGGTTGCCGCTTCCCCAGGTGCGACTCTCTGATTGTTTATATAAATATTATCATCATCAGCAGCCGAGTCAACCGCGACGCAAACATACTTCATGTCACCGATATTTACCGGATAAACCTGATGTTGCTCCGAAAAGGCAACGGTTTTGCTTCTTATGCCGTCGGATATAGTAACACCTGCCGGAGCTGCGGTTTTTCCGACTGTCTCCTCCTGCGGCGTTGTGCGGACAATATACGTCACCTCGGTGGACTTTTCTTTGAATGCTCCTGCGTATATATTGGACGCTGTTGCAACCTTGATATAGTGAAATTCCTTTCCGCTGACATCTATCGGCACGCCGTTCTCATCGACTGCCCATGCAACGTCAAAGCCGTTCGCTTTGGACGGATTTTCTGCATAAGAGTTTACATCTGTAAGTACGCCTGCCGATATGTTTGAAGCATAATAGTCGGCATATCCGAATTTTGCACTTGCGGCAAGGGAAGTCGTTAAGCTGCTGTTGCCTGTAATGCTGCCGAGCTGGCTTTTGAACAAAATGCCGGTAAAGGAATAACTGTCCTCGTTTGCAGTATTGCTCATATAGTAAATTGCCGGGCTCGGCCATGCTGTTGCCGCATAATCGATGGTGTTGCCGTAATTGTCTGTCCAGTATGCCTTTGCGTCAGCGCCCTTGGTATATGTGATCGTATAATCCCATATCGCCTTGTCCTCGTAATGCTCAGAGCCTGCAAGCGCATACCATGTATCCGCATCCTCCGAAACATATACCTGTCCAAGCTCTGCCATGCTGTCGATATTGTTCTCGCTGCTGTTGCCGATCACATAGAAATCCATACCGTATTTATTGTTCGGGTTATCGGTAATCGGTTCTTCATAATAATAAGTAATATATCCGCCGAAGTTTCCGAGAGATTTCATTCCGCCGCTCAGTGTAGTTTCGGGGTTTACTCCGTAGGAGGCATTGGTGTATTGAGAACCGATGCACAGATAGTCCGTAACCTTGTCGGGAACGTCAAGCACCGATTTTTTTCTGTATCCGACTTTATGTGCTTGTGAACAGCCCATCGGCAGAGGTCACCGATATGCTTTTCTGCGAAGTGGTGAGGGCAAGAGTATAGCTGTTGTTCTCGTTTGGAGTCTGCTCTGTATTATCTATTTTTACACCGCAGCCCTCCGGCGCAGTAAAGGTCAGTATGGGGGCATCGGCATCATTTGCCGTTACTATCCAGTAGGAAAAAACTTCCGGGCTGAAATGCGGATACCAATCTCCGTCTGCGACAACTGCCGTAAGAAGTTTTGCATCTGACAGCTCTACCCTGTCTACCCAAAGCTTATACTCTGCCGGCTCACCTTCAAAAAATCCGTCATTTCCGTCTTTCACATTCGCGGAATATGCCGCATCATCGATAATCCGGATCAGAATTTCCGCCGTACCGCTCGTGGAAAAAGCAATCTCATCGGTCGTTCCGCCGCCCTGGACAGTTTCAGTCCATGCAGAGCCGCCGTCGGTGCTGTAGCATATATGAGCAAAAGCGGTAGATGCAGTTATATTCAGCTTGAAGCTTTTGGCATCGTCATATAAAAAGGTGCGGTAAAAGGCGGCAGAACTGCTGACGCCGGTGCCGGAGGTAATATCTCCGTTTTCGTCTGCCTTCTGCATCGTGCCCTCGGTAATGCCGTTATATGTTGTCGCCGACAACGCTCTGCCTGCCGGAGAAATGGTGATTCCGCTGCTCTTTATGGCTTTTGTCGTATCGCGCGGTCTTGATACATTAAAGGTGTATACGCTCTTTTTATCAGGGACTTCTTTATCTGCAATAGTAATCGTCAGCACCGATTCATCAAAAGGCTGATTTGCAAGCGTTGTAATTTTACCGCTGTTTATTTCAACC
>CAMFCK010000165.1 GCA_945948775.1 uncultured Clostridia bacterium | reverse complement strand
CATGTTATATTTCACAGTCGGGAGAAGTTTATAACGCGAGGGAGCCGCCGGCTTATGAGATATGCTGCGAGGATAAGGCGGAATATGCTGCCGCATGCAGGATACAGTTTGAGGAGCAGAACCCATATAGCGGAAAGACGCTCGTGCAGAAGCACCAAAGCCGCTTTTTAGTGCAAAATCCTCCCTCCGAGCCACTTTTGAGAGAAGAGCTTGACGCTGTTTACGGGCTTGAATTTACCCGCGAACCGCATCCAATGTATGACAGCATGGGCGGTATTGCGGCAGTTGATGAGGTGCGATTCTCTATTACAAGCTCAAGAGGCTGCTTCGGCGGATGCAATTTCTGTGCTCTTGCATTTCATCAGGGGCGTATTGTTACCTCGCGCAGTCAACAGTCGATAATTGACGAAGCGCAAAGGATGACGATGCATCCGGATTTTAAGGGATATATACATGATGTCGGCGGTCCTACTGCAAATTTCCGCCGACCTGCCTGTGATAAACAGCTGAAAAGCGGCGCCTGCAAAAATCGGCAGTGTCTTTTTCCAAAACCGTGTCCCAATTTGGTATGCGATCATAACGAATACCTTTCGCTTCTTAAAAAGCTGCGCTCAATAGATGGAGTTAAAAAGGTGTTTATCCGTTCCGGGATTCGATTTGACTATGTTATGTGTGATAAAAACAGCAGCTTTTTAAAGGAACTGTGCGAATATCATGTCAGTGGACAGCTTAAGGTTGCCCCCGAACATGTTTCAGATAATGTACTCAAATATATGGGCAAGCCTGAAAACAAGGTTTTCGATGCATTTTCCGAACGTTTTTACAAGGTTAATGAAAAGCTCGGAAAAAAGCAGTATCTTGTGCCATATCTTATGTCGAGTCATCCCGGCAGTACGCTTCATGACGCGATAAAGCTTGCACAGTACTTAAAGGAGCATAACCTCAATCCTGAGCAAGTGCAGGATTTTTACCCTACACCCGGTACGGTTTCTACCTGTATGTTCTATACCGGTATTGATCCTATTTCCGGTGAAAGGGTTTATGTCCCTAAGAGCCCTAAGGAAAAGGCTATGCAGCGCGCATTATTACAGTTCAGAAAGCCGGAAAACCGTCGTCTTGTTGAACAGGCTTTAGTGCTGGCGGGGCGTACAGATTTGATAGGCTTTGGGGCAAAGTGCCTTATAAAACCAATACAGCATAATGAAAGGAGCAATTATAATGGCAAGGATACTAAGCGGAAAAACAGTTTCCGCAAGGATAAAAGAGGAGCTGGCAAGGGAGGTCATAAAGCAGAAGGAGCGCGGAATTTACGCGGGACTGGCAGTAATAATCGTGGGGGATGACCCTGCAAGCCGTGTGTATGTGAATAATAAGAAAAAAGCCTGCGAGGAGCTTGGAATATATTCTGAAGAATATGCATTGGCAGCCGATACCTCTGAGGATGAGCTTTTGGAGCTGATTGATAAGCTCAACGGCAAAAAGGAAATTTCAGGAATACTTGTACAGCTGCCGCTTCCTCAGCATATAAGCGAGCAGAATGTAATAAATGCGATTAATCCTAAAAAGGATGTTGACGCCTTTCATCCTGTCAATGTCGGGAAAATAATGACAGGTAATTTTGATTTTGTACCGTGCACTCCCGCCGGTGTAATGGCGCCTATAACCCAATCCCGTCCAGCCCCCCGCGGGAAGGACTGCGTGGTTGTCGGAAGAAGCAATATTGTAGGCAAACCGCAGGCAATGCTGCTTCTGCATCAGAACGGCACGGTTACAATTTGTCATTCACGAACAAAGGATCTTGCTGAAAAGACAAAAAAAGCAGATATACTTGTCGCAGCTGTTGGTATTCCCAATTTTATAACAGGAGACATGATAAAGGAGGGAGCAGTTGTAATTGATGTCGGTATAAACCGTCTTGCGGATAAAAAGCTTGTAGGCGATGTCGATTTCGAATCGGCACAGACGGTTGCAGGAGCTATCACTCCCGTACCGGGCGGTGTAGGACCGATGACTATTGCAATGCTTATGAAAAATACAATAAAAGCAGCGGAAATTAATAGATAAAAGGAGATTGCATATGAACGCAGAAGAATGGAAATCAAAGCTTAATACACAGGAATACACCGATAAGCTGGCATATATTTACGCCTGCACCGGGGAAGAAACAGAGCTTTATAAGGGCAGGCTTTGCGAGGTTATTGACGGACTTGAAGAGCATTTTGGCAAAAAAGAGGACATACGCCTGTTTTCTGCGCCGGGAAGAACAGAAATAGGAGGCAATCACACCGACCATCAGCATGGATGTGTTCTTGCGGCAAGTCTTAATCTTGATGTTGTGGGCGCGGCGGCGAAGAATGGAACAAAAAAAGTGCGTGTTCTTTCTAAGGGATACACTATGGACGTGCTTGATTTGAATAATCTTGATATAAATAAGAATGAATATGACAAAGCAATTTCTCTGATACGCGGTATTTTGAGATGCTTTTCTGATATGGGATATAAGTTGGAGGGGTTTGATGCATACACCGTTTCAAGCGTGCTTAAAGGCTCCGGTATGAGTTCCTCCGCTGCATTTGAGGTACTTATCGGCACTATTATAAACTATATGTTTGCAAACGGCGAGGTCAACGCAGTTGAAATTGCTAAAATGAGCAAATTTGCAGAAAATGTTTATTATAATAAGCCAAGCGGTTTGATGGATCAGATGGCTTCATCTGTTGGAAGTGTTGTATCAATAGATTTTGCATCCGAAGAAAAACCTGTTGTAAAAAAAGTGGAATTTGACTTTACAAAAAGCGGACATGCACTTTGCATAATAGATTCCGGCGCAAACCATGCAGATTTGACCTGTGAGTATGCTGCTGTGCCCGAGGAAATGCGAGCTGTTGCGGCGTACTTTGGAAAGAATGCTCTGCGCGAAGTGAAAGCGGATGAATTTTATAAAAATATCGCAGCGCTGAGAGCCGCTCTTAAAAATGACCGGGCAATATTGCGCGCAATTCACTATTTTAATGATTCTGATAGGGCGATTGCTGAGGCAGCAGCTCTTGAAAGAAATGATTTTGAAGCATTTTTGAAGCTAATCTGCGAATCCGGGGCATCGTCTTTTATGTATCTGCAAAATATATATGCTGCATCGCAGCCAAAGGAACAGGCGGTATCGCTGACCTTAGCAGTCTGCCAAAAGCTGTTGGCAGGCAGAGGCGCATTCAGAGTGCACGGCGGTGGCTTTGCCGGTACTGTACAGGCATTTGTTCCTAATGATATGCTTGATGAATTTAAGACTGGGATAGATACAGTGCTTGGAGAAGGAGCATGTCATATTCTCTCTATAAGACCGGTCGGCGGCTGTGAGCTATAGATGATAGATAAAATTATATTATAAGCTTAAATAATGCTCCTGAACAAATGCGATTTTCAATCGCATTTGGAAAAATTATGACTATTGTCAAAA
>CAMFCK010000164.1 GCA_945948775.1 uncultured Clostridia bacterium | reverse complement strand
CAGCTTAACGATATTGAAATTAACACGCTTGCCACTGTATATATTGATGACGGCACTGACGGGATCAAAGAACCGTCATGGTATGTCGGCATCAAAGATGTAATTATTGCGGACTAAGGAGGAGAAATATGAACTGGAACAAGGCAAAAACCAGACTTATTCTCTTTCTGCTGTGCACTAATACCTTTCTTTTTTCCATAATTGTAAAATCATACTTTAAGCGCACAAGAGTTCCTGATGAGGTAATCAATTCAGCTGTTTCTCTGCTTGACAAGAGAAATATTAAAATAGACAGCTCTATTATTCCTGCCGTGATAAATTCCGAAAAGGTATTTTCAGTAGAAAATATCATATCAGATTACGAAAGCTTCGCAAAGCTTGCTTTGCAAGGCGATATATCACCTACAGAAACCGGATTTTCAAGGGTGACCGATTTTATATTAGCTTCAGCGAAGGAATTGATACTCCCGACGAGCTCAAATCACCGGCAGATAAAGCCAGAGCATATCTTAAAAAGCTCGGGATTGAGCCGAAAAATTCAGAAGTGACAGTCACAAATGACGCTAACGGTGTTTTTACTGTTTCATTCACACAGATCATTGATAAAAAGCCGTTTTTTGACTGCAAGATATCTGTCGAATTAAATAAATCAAAAATCACGTCGATTTACGGCAACTGGTTTGTAAGGATTGATGATTCCGCCGCCTCGCAGTCTACATTGGAATCTGTTCCCGGACTGCTTGTTAAATTCTCAGCTCAAAACCCTGACCTTTCGGAGTGTGAAATTGTCAAGCTCCAGTCAGGCTACGCCGCAGACGAAAATGAAAGCGGTATTTTTCATAAACAAACAACCATTATACCTGTGCTTGAAATAACTATGTCCGACAACAGCAGGTATTATATTGACGCACGAAGCAACTGAATTTACTGCCACTAAAAAAACCTTTTGCTGATGCAAAAGGTTTTTTTAGTGATATAATCTTATTTAATCACACGCACTCTTACGACTCCGTCAATGGCAGCAATCTTTGCTTCAATAGCATCTGTAATTGCAGTATCAGAGTTAATAATCGTATATGCATTATCTTTCTTGCTCTTGTTTATCATATCTGAGATATTCAGACCTTCATCAGCAAATAACTGTGTGAATCTGCTTATCATGCTCGGCACATTTTTATGCATAATACATATTCTGCCGTTTGCTCCCATTGGAAGCGAGCAGTTCGGGAAATTTACTGAATTTAAAATATCTCCTGTTTCCAGATAAGATGCAAGCTCCTGAGCCGCCATCATTGCACAGTTATCCTCTGATTCAACAGTAGACGCACCCAAGTGAGGTATTGCTATGATTCCCTTCTGATTAACTGTTTCCGCGTTCGGAAAATCAACAACATAACGCGAAACCTTGCCGCTTTCAAGTGCAGTCTTTATATCAGTACTGTTTACAAGCTCTCCGCGGGCAAAGTTCAAAAGCTTTACGCCGTCTTTCATTTTTGCAATATTATCCTTGTTTATCATATCCTTGGTATCCGGAGTATACGGTACATGAATAGTAATAAAATCAGATTTCTCATATACTTCGTCAGCGCTCTTTGCCTTAATTATATGACTGGATAATCTCCATGCCGCATCTACCGACAGATACGGGTCAAAACCTATTACCTGCATTCCGAGACTGCGCGCAGCATTTGCAACAAGTATGCCAATAGCTCCCAAACCAATTACGCCGAGCGTTTTGCCTTGAATCTCGCAGCCGGCAAAATTTGATTTGCCCTTTTCCACCTGCTTTGCAACATCGTCGCCGGTAAGTCCGTTTGCCCATGTTATACCGCCAACAACATCACGCGAAGCAATAAGCATACCTGCAATAACAAGCTCTTTTACTGCATTGGCATTTGCTCCGGGAGTGTTAAATACTGCTATTCCCTTTTCAGAGCACTTATCAACAGGAATATTATTGGTTCCGGCACCGGCTCGTGCAATTGCGAGCAGATTTTGTGCAAGCTCCATATCATGCATGGAATAGCTTCTGAGAATAACGCCGTCCGCATTTGCCGCGGCATCATCGGTAATTGAATATTTTGCAGGATCAAGCTGCTCCAGACCGCATTTTGCTATCTTGTTAAGAGTCAAAATATTATACATTATTACACCTTCCGAAAATCATATATTTTCTGCTTCAAACTTTTTCATAAACTCTACAAGCTTTTCAACGCCCTCAACAGGCATTGCATTATAGATGCTCGCTCTCATACCTCCTACCGTTCTGTGTCCCTTAAGATTGACAAGTCCGGCTTTCTTTGCCTCGGCAACAAACTTTGCGTCAAGCTCCTCAGTGCCGGTGACAAACGGAACATTCATGAGCGAACGATCAGCCTTATCAACGGTGCCCTTGAAAAGCTTCGACGAATCAAGATAGCTGTAAAGAATCTCAGCCTTCTTTTCGTTCGCCTTCTGAACGGCAGCAACTCCGCCTTTATCCTTTATCCACTCAAGCACAAGCTTCATTATATATATACTGTATGTAGGCGGGGTATTATAAAGCGACTTATTATCAGCATGAATCTGATAATTGAACATTGTCGGCGTAATATCCATCGCATTGCCAATCAAATCCTCGCGGACGATCACGAGCGTTACTCCGGCAGGACCGAGATTCTTTTGTGCGCCGGCAAACAAAAGACCGAATTTGCTCACATCTATTTCCTCACTCATCACCATAGAAGAAATATCAGCAACCAGCGGAACATCTCCTGTATCCGGAAGCTCATAATACTTTGTGCCGTATATTGTATTGTTCATGCAGATATAAAAATAGTCTGCATCCTTGGAAAATTTCGATTTATCAAGCTTCGGAATATACGCAAAGGTCCTGTCAGCAGAAGAAGCCACCTCATTGACAGTTATGTATCTTTTTGCCTCCTGCATTGCCTTTTTTGCCCACTGACCTGTAATAACAATATCACACTTTTTATTCTTGGAAGCCAAATTCATCGGAATCATTGTAAACTGACTTGAGCCACCGCCCTGCAAAAACAGCACTTTATAGTTATCGGGAACATGCATAAGCTCACGCACAAGCGCTTCACAGCCATCTATAATCTCCTGATAATCCTTTGAACGATGACTCATCTCCATAACGGACATACCGGAGCTTGCGTATTCGCACATTTCCTCCTGTGCCTTTTTCAAAACTTCAAGCGGGAGCATAGACGGCCCCGCAGAAAAATTATACACTCTGCTCATAATAAGTGTAACACCCCTCCAAAATTATTTACTATATATTATATACCTAAATTCTTTAATAGTCAATATTTTTGTGGTTTTTTTAACAAATTCATTAATTAAATAATGCTCACTGAACAAATTATGACTATTGTCAAAATTTTTTGTGTAAAATCAAATATTTTACACAGTTCGCATTGATAAAGTCTGCCAAATAGATATTTTGAGAGCAAA
>CAMFCK010000163.1 GCA_945948775.1 uncultured Clostridia bacterium | reverse complement strand
GATACAGCTCAATTATGCGAGAAATGTTGTTTTTGACAACGCCTTGTTCCGCCATTTTGCAACAACTGCTATATCCATGGAGGACTGCGTAAGCAGCTGCACGGTAAAAAACAGCCGCTTTACGGATGTTGAGGGTGCTGTAACCGTAGGACATTGGAAATATCTTGATTTCAGAGCTTATACAATGCAGCAGATGCCTCATGATATAGTGATTGAAAATAATTATATATGGGATATAGGAAAAGAATATGCATCAAATCCGGCAATAAACGTGTATTATGCAAAAAATGTGAATATTACAAGAAATACAATTGATGATTGCGCATACAGCGGTATATCTGTCGGCTGGGGTTGGGGTTCTGAATCACAGTATCTTAAGAACTCTGATAACGGCGGTCACAGCATAAAGTATAATAGGGTGACAAATACTCTAAAGACGGTTGAGGATGGCGCGCCTCTTTATACACTCGGAAGATTCAGCAGCGAACTGCCCGTTACAATTGAAGGCAATTATATTGACAAGAGCTTTGACCAGCTTCTTAGCGGACTGCCGAGCAATAAGTATGGCTGGCACGGAGGCATCTATTGTGACGAAGGCTCATCAAACATCAATATACTCGGAAATGTTGTTGAAGAGTGTTACAGATGGCTGTATGCAAGACACGGAGCCGCACCGAGAAACATTTATGTTAATGCAAACTACTGCGATGAGAATTCCTACATAGAAAATGACGAGGAAGGAATTGACGCAAGCTCCACTAACGGAGTAAGAAATGTGCTTATTAATTCGCACAGCATCTATCCGCTTGATGAAAAGCCGCAGGCAGTTATCGGTATTATTAACAATTCCGGGTGCAGCATAGGTAAAGATTAATAAAGAATGGCGAATAGGTTATTCGTTTCAGGAGCGAGGATATTGAAAGGAATGGTTAAAAACATGAGAAAGGCTGCAGCAATTGTGCTGATATTTAGTATATGTTCAGCGTTTATACCGACGGCGGTATCTGCTGAAAATACCGATATAATAACAGTACAGGCAGAGGAATTTTCAGGCTTTGCAGCAGGGGGTGAGCCAAGAACCCTTGCACAGCTTGCCGAAGCCGCACAAACCGGCGAAGCGGGAACCGGTGATGGAATAGAAATAGGTGAAGCTATAGTAAAATCAGTTTATATTTATGAAAATAATACGGCAGAATACGAAGTGACAGTGCCAAAAACCGGCAGATACAGTATTTGCATCACAGCCGGAACGAGAAGGGTATATAACGATATAAGACCGGTAATCAGTGCGAACGGAAGGGAATATATAACACATTCCTCCTACACAAGCGGACTTATTCCGGGCACGGCAATGAATTATACTCAGTTTATGGAAAACAATGTCGGAGAGCTTGATCTTGAAAAGGGGAAAAACACCATTTCAATTGCATCGGTGAGCTCTGCGGTGAGTGAAGCATATTCAAAAAATTTTCTATTTGACTGCTTTACGCTGAGCTATGCCGGAGAGCTCAGTATCGAGCCGATAAAAATCAACAAGACCGGCAACACCGTCATTGACGCAGGCAGATACAATCCGTACACAAGTACAACAGCAGACGGCAACGAAATAAATACTGTAGATTATCTTGGGTCTAAAATCCCTATGCTTGATAGCGGTGATAAAGCGAGCTATAATATCCTTGCTGCGGAAAGCGGCTTATATGATGCGTATGTAACGCTTATTGCCGGACAGGAGGGCGAGCTTGATGCGACGCTTATGTCTGACAACCGCGATATTAACAAAAGGCTTGAGGGTGTGCCTGATGAGGCGAAAGAATATTATATCGGAAAGCTATCAGTACTAAACGGCGATACAAGTCTGTCGTTTTCCGGCAGCGCTTCCGTTAGTCTGATAAGTCTGCGCCTTTCACCTATAATTGAAGACAATGAGGAAATTGAGCAGCAGGCAATCAGAATTGAGGCTGAATCCTCCCAAAGCTTTCACATTGATACAAGCAAGCTTGTAGATAAGGCAAATTCAAACGAAACGGATACCAAATATATTGACCATACAAACAGAAACGCGGACAGTCTGGAATACGGAGATACAGACAAGACGATATATATCAGACTTGCAGACTGGGTTGAATATGACATAACAGTTCCCGACGCCGGAAAGTATATGTTTTCTATGAACGTAGGCTCAGACCGTAATGTTCCCTTCGTGCTGAGCGTAAACGGCGATGAGAAGAACAAGAAAATGTTCTCCATGGAGCTGACTGACGGCAAGTTCACACAAAAGGTTCAGGATCTGTGTGAGATTGAGCTTAAAGAGGGAGTAAACACCATAAGGATAGGGATTGAGGATCTATCAAAAAATTATAACTGTCTTGTGGACTATATCAAGCTTTCCTATCTTGATGCATTTCCGATTAACGCCTACCGCGCAGACGGAAGAGATATAAAGGAATCGCAGGAGGTATTCAGAGCTACCGACTTTATACGCATTTATTTCGGAAGCGAGATAGATCCTGAGTCGGTATCGGACAGCAGCGTTGTAATTGCTGACGATGAAGGAAACACGGTCAGTACGGATGTTGCGGCAGACCTTGATGAACGCGAAATTCTGAATGTATATATTCTTGAAAGCCTTGAATATAATACTCAGTACACATTGACGGTTTCAGATAAAATAAAAAGTGCTCAGGGAAGAAGGCTGACAGGAGAAAATCACACCTTCTTCAGAACTGGCGCAAAGGGTTATGATATAGGAAAAGACAGTATAAGCGGGATTAGCGCAGATATCAGCTATGAGAAAATAAGTATAAACGGAACTGTACTTTCTTCAGCGGGCATGCCTATTTCCGGACGAAGCGTCACGGCAGAGATACTTGACGCAAACGGCAGCAGGATCGCCACAGTAGCCGGAGCAAGCGGCAAAAACGGCAGCTTTGAGCTTGCATATACTATAGCTGAGGGTTCAAAGCAGGGCAATTATACTGTCAGAGTTAAGGATGAGTATTCGTTAAGTGAAGCAACAACGGTTCTTTATGTATCACGTGCTACAGAGACCGAATTTGTTGAAGCTCTCGAAAAAACGGAGGACGCTGACGGCGTTTTCGTATTGCTTGACAGCTATAAGGATAAGCTTGGATATGATCTGGACAGCGACATGGCTGATATTGCACAAAAGAAGCAGAGTTTCTGTTCTCAGTTTGTCGGCAAAAGCTTTGATAAAATATCGGATTTTATCAGCTTTTATTACTTTGCCCTGACTGCGGCAAGGCTGCAAAGCAGCGAGGGCTCTGCGCTTGAACATGCAGTATATAATGAGCAGAATATCCAATATCTCGGTCTTGATTATAATGCAGTAATCCAGATAGAGGAAAATAAAAGCGAGTTTTTAGAAAGTGTTGAGGAACACAAGAGTATTGAGGACTGCACAGAATATGCGGCGCAGCTAAAGAGGCTTATAGAGCAGTT
>CAMFCK010000162.1 GCA_945948775.1 uncultured Clostridia bacterium | reverse complement strand
ATAAATGATCCGGAGGTTCTTTTGCTTGACGAGCCTATGGGGGCGCTCGATTCGTTTACAAGAGCGGATATACAGGATAAGCTGCTTCAGCTTAAGAAAAATAATAATGCTACAATGATACTTGTCACCCATGATGTTGATGAAGCAATTTATCTTTCAGACAGAATTGTGATTATGACACCTCGTCCGGGAAAGATCAGTGAGGTTATGGAGATTCATTTGGCACATCCGCGTCACAGAGGCGGTACTGAATTTCTTGCTATACGGAGAAATATTCTTGAAAAATTCCATCTTGCAAGCGCAGAGCCTCCGCCGGAATACAATATTTAATAAAAAATATGTTTTAAAAATATAGTATATGATCAACTTTGACCTAAAAAAGGAGAAGATAAAATTATGAGTAAAATTAACTTAAGTACACCGGAGGTTGCTGTAAGAGAAATCCGTTTGGGTTCCGTTACCGGATTCCACGGCAATGCCTCCGAATTGGTGGAATGTTCCAGATGCGGGACTTTGAAAGATAAAAAACGGAGCTTTAGCCAATGCCTTGGCTGTTCAACATCAAATGCCGCCTGCATGACAATTCTTATTCAGGATGCGGCTGTTATAAGCCATGGACCTGTAGGATGCTCAACATGTCTGCACGAATTTGCTTTTACATACAGAGTAAATGCAGAACTCAGAAATGTTAAAAATCCAACCCAGCGTAAAATTTATTCTACTAATCTTACGGAAAAAGACACAATTTACGGAGGGGCGGTAAAGCTCGAGGAAACAATACGCGAGGCATATAACCGCTCAAAGCCGAATGTGATTTTTGTGCTTACGACTTGCGCGGCGGGAATTATAGGCGATGATGTTGAGAGCGTAACAAATAAGCTCGAGACCGAACTCGGTATTCCGGTTGTTGCAATTTTCTGCGAGGGCTTCCGTTCAAAAATGTGGACCTCAGGTTTTGATGCAGGTTATCACGGAATTGCAAGAAAGCTGATAAAGCCGGCAGAAAAAAAGCGTAATATAATCAATGTAATAAACTTCTGGGGCAGTGATGTATTCAATAAATGGTTTAACCGATTTGGATTTGAGGCAAATTACATAACACCCTATTCAACGCTGGAAACTCTAAGACATTCATCTGAAGCGGTGTGCACGGTTCAGGCATGTGCAACGCTCGGTTCATATCTTGCAACAGCATTGGATCAGGAATTTGGTGTTCCCGAGCTTAAAAATTCACCGCCCTACGGCATTGCCCAGACCGACCGATGGTTCAGAGAACTGGGACAGCTTATCGGAAAGGAAAAAGAAGTGGAGGATTTCCTTAAAGAGGAAAAGGAAAAATATTTGCCGCAGATTGAAGAGATTAGGAAAAAGCTTGCAGGCAAAACTGCATATGTCACGGCAGGCGCTTCTCACGGACATTCGCTTATTGCAATGCTGAGCGAGCTTGGAATGAAGGCTGTCGGTGCCGCTATTTTTCACCATGATCCGAAGTACGACAGCGATTCGGAGGATGCTGATACCTTAAAGCACACCGTTGAAGATTACGGGGATGTGCCGAATTACACGGTCTGCAACAAGCAGGAATTTGAGCTTGTTAATGTTTTGAATCGGCTTCGTCCCGACATACTTTTTGCAAGACACGGAGGAATGACGCTTTGGGGCGCAAAATTCGGTATACCGTCTTTGCTTGTAGGAGATGAGCATTTCGGAATGGGATATGAAGGGCTTGTCAAATACGGCAATTTGATTTTGGAAACTCTTGAAAATGATGAATTTGTAAAGAACCTCGAAAAACATGCCGTTAATCCATATACAAAATGGTGGCTTGAACAGGAGCCTTACACATTCTTGAAAGGGGGCAGAAAATAATGGCAGGATTTATTGAACAGGAACGCTTCGCATGTGCAATAGGAGCACTTCAAACTGTTGTTGCAATCCCAAGGGCAACTCCTATTCTTCATTCGGGACCGGGCTGCGGAACAATGGTTCAGGGATTTTTTGAGCGATCAACGGGTTATGCGGGAGGAAGTACCTCTCCCTGTACAAACTTTAGTGAAACAGAGGTTGTATTCGGCGGTGTAAATCGCTTGCGCAGTATTATAGAGAATACATATAAGGTTCTTGATACGGATTTGCAGGTTGTAGTAACAGGCTGCACAGCGGACATAGTCGGCGATGATGTAGCCTCCGTTACTGATGAATTTCTTGCTGAGGGCAAACCGATTGTCCATGTGGAAACAGCAGGCTTTAAGTCAAACAACTATGTTTCGCACAGCAATGTGGTAAATGCTATTATCGACCAGTATGTCGATCGCTTTGCAGATGATAACCCGGCAAGAAGCGAAAAAAATCTTGTTAATCTGTTCGCATCAATTCCTTATCAGGATCCCTTCTGGAAAGGAAATCTGAAAGAATACAAACGGCTTTTGGAAGGACTTGGACTAAAGGTCAATATTCTTTTCGGACCGTTTTCGGACGGCGTTTCGGAATGGCAGACAATTCCGAGAGCAAATTTCAATATTCTGGTATCTCCGTGGTATGGTGAGCCGATTACAAAGCACCTTAAAATAAAGTACGGACAGCCGTATTATCATTTTCGCTATCTGCCTATCGGTGCAAACGAAACAACTCGATTTTTAAAGGGTGTTGTGGATTATGCCAAAGAACAGGGGGCAGATATTGATACTGATAAGGCGCTAAAGTTCATTGACCGTGAAGAACGAGCATATTATGAAGAGATTGATAATCTTGCAACCTTCCTTTTGGAGTTTCGCTATGGTTTGCCTAATCATGTGCATATTCTCCACGATGCAGGGTATGTTGTAGGTCTTTCAAGATTTTTGCTTCACGAAACGGGAATTGTTCCAAAGGAACAGTTTATTGTAGATAATACACCTCAGAAGTATATAGAACAGATTACATCAGACTTGAAGGCTGCATCAGATAAACGCGATATACCGGTTTATTTTAACCCGGATGCAGGTGCTGCACAAAATATCATTCGTGAAGTGAAGCACAGCGGACGCGGCTTGATTATGGGAAGCGGCTGGGATAAGGAGCTGGCAAAGGAAAAGAATTATGATTTTCTTTCTATTTCCTTGCCGACGCCATACAGATTGGTTCTCACAACCAACTATATAGGATATACAGGCGGACTGCGTGTAATCGAGGACATATATGATACTGTTTTGTATACATACAAGTAAGGCGGTGATGTCATATGGCAAAGATTGCATTAGCAAGCCGCGATGGTGTTTATGTTAACGAGCATTTCGGCAGAGCATCGTTTTTCAGAATATATGAATTGTCCGATGAAGGCTATACATTTATAGAGAGCCGTGACGCTGTAGCTGCCTGTCAGCACCAAAGAACGCATTCAAAGACTGACTTTGACAGAGTAATCGACCTGATTTCAGACTGTGATGCGCTGCTTGTTGAAAAAATAGGAGAAGGTGCAGCGGC
>CAMFCK010000161.1 GCA_945948775.1 uncultured Clostridia bacterium | reverse complement strand
CATTTGTATCAATTTTAGCAAGCTCAGGCATAATTCTATCGCGAAATGCCTCTACACCCGGATTTTGCAAACCGACGCTGTTAAGTATCCCGGCAGGAGTTTCGGCGATTCTCGGCGGCGGATTTCCTTCGCGTTCGTATCTTGTAAGCCCCTTTGCCGCAAAGCCGCCGTATTCGGCAAGGTCGGTATATTCACCGTATTCCGCACCGAAGCCGAAGGTTCCGGACGCAGTAACAACAGGATTTTTGAATTTTATTCCGCAAAAGTTAATCTCAGTTTTCATATCAGATATTTACCTCGTTTGCCCAGAATACAGGCCCGTCCTTGCACACACGTTTATATTTGTCCGTTCCCTCGAATATCGTTTCACAGCTGCATACAAGGCATGCGCCAATTCCGCAGCCCATTCTCTGTTCAAGAGATACACGGCAGCAGATCCCTGATTCCTGAGCAATCTGCTTGACGCTTCTGAGCATCGGCGCAGGGCCGCAGGAATATATAACACCGCATTTGTGTTCGGCAATATGTTTTTTCATAAGCTCGACAGCAAACCCTTTATAGCCGTAGCTGCCGTCGTCCGTTGCAACTTCAGTACGGGCTATTTTTTCAAATTCATCAGTCATTATCACCCTGTCCTTGCTTCTGAAGCCAAGAAAAACAACAGGATCACGAAGCTGCTTTGCAAGCGCATACAGAGGAAATATTCCTATTCCTCCGCCTATCAGCACCGGATTATCGATATCACTTTCAACGAAAGTATTTCCAAGCGGTCCCATAATATCTATTTTACTGCCCTCCGCAGCTGTGCTCAGCGCTTTTGTGCCCTCACCCTTGACCTCAAATATAAAGCGTATTTTATCCTCAAAAATATCACATATACTTATCGGACGTCTTAAAAAGACCTTTTCTCCGCACAAAATATGCAGAAATTGCCCGGGTTTTGCCGTTTGTGCAATTTCCGGAGCCTTCACCGTAAAATCAAAAATATTTTTCACAGGCTCAGATTTATGCACAAGCTCGCATAAATATGCTTTTTTCATTAAATAACCAATCCTTTCGGAGCTACAATATTGAACAAAGCTCATCTCTCATTCTGACAGCCTCGGTACGTGCAGCCTCGGCATATGCCTCCTCTGCCCAACCGCCCTTTTTATATGCACACATTATGCCGCGCGACGAATTAACTATGGCGCCGAGACCGTCAGCGTTAAAGCTGTTCTTCACGTCCTTGGCACTGCCTCCCTGCGCGCCGTAGCCAGGAACAAGGAAATATGCCTTTGGCATAAGACTGCGCAAAATCTTTGCCTGCTCAGGATATGTCGCACCGACAACCGCACCGACAGCCGTATATCCGCATTCTCCTTCTGTGCCCTTTCCCCATTCATTTACAAGCCTTGCGACCTTTTCATAAATATGTTCTTCACCGGCAATCAGATCCTGAAGCTCGCCCGAGGACGGGTTAGACGTCTTTACAAGCGCAAATATCGCTTTGTCATATTTTTTGCAGTCATCAACAAACGGAGCAATGCCGTCAGTACCAAGATACGGATTAACAGTAACGCAGTCCACCGGATTTGCTTTAAATTCTTCTCCGTCGGCATAAACTCTGCCCAGATAAGCAGCAGAATATGCCTGCGCCGTGGAGCCAATGTCATTACGCTTAACATCAAGAATTACATAAAGACCTTTTTGCTTTGCATAAGCAATCGTGCGTGAAAGCAGCTCCTCGCCGCAAAGACCGTACATCTCATAAAACGCCGACTGCGGCTTTACCGCCGGGACAATATCATACAGAGCGTCAATTAACCCTTTATTGTATTCCCATATAGCCTCACATACACCCTTTAAGCTTTTACCGTATTCATCATAAGCCTTTTTTCTGATAAACTCAGGCACATAATCTATTTTCGGATCCAGTCCCGCAACTGACGGATTCTGCTTTTCCTTGATTTTTGCTACAAGCGCATCTACTGACATTATACAAGCTCCCCCTGATTAACAATAATTTTTCCGCCGACAATAGTATACTCCGGCTTAGCGCACAGCACATATCCGTCATAAGGCGAATTTTTGCTTTTTGACTTGAAAGAAGAAACATCTACGGTATATTCTGCATCCGCGTCAAAGATTATCACATCAGCACAGCTGCCGGGCGTCAGATGCCCCTTATTAAGCCCAAGTATATTCGCGGGATTTAAAGCCATTTTTCTGATAAGCTCGCTCATTGTGAGTATTCCGGTCTTTACAAGATATTTCACCGAAAGTCCGAGCGAGGTTTCAAAACCGATTATGCCGTTTAACGCGTTGTCAAACTCACAGTTTTTCTCATCAATGTGATGCGGCGCATGATCAGTCACTATAGCATCAATAGTTCCGTCGGCAAGTCCTGCCTTTATAGCTTCAACGTCCTCAACGGTTCTTAGCGGCGGATTCATTTTTGCATTGGTATTATAGCCTCTGACAGCCTCTTGTGTAAGTGTAAAATAGTGCGGACAGGTTTCGCATGTAACTCTTACACCGCGCTGCTTTGCCCGCCTTATTGCTTCTACGGTACCTTTTGTACTCACATGCGCAATATGCACGGCTGTATTCGTATTCTCGGCAAGTATAATATCGCGGTTTGCCATAATTTCTTCTGCTGCATTGCTTATACCCTTCAGTCCAAGCTCGGTAGCCACAGCACCTTCGTTCATAGATCCCTCTGCCACGCTCATTTCCTCGCAATGAGAAATAACAGTCACATCAAACATATCTGCATATTCAAGTGCACGGCGCATAAGTCCGGCGCTTTCGACCGGTCTGCCGTCATCAGAAATACCGACAACACCGGCAAACTTAAACTCCCCTATTTCGGCAAGCTCCTCGCCCTTAAGACCTTTTGAGATGGCTCCTATCGGAAATACATTTACAACGCCTACCTGCTTTGCCCTTGATTTTATATATTCTATAACTGCGACATTATCACACACCGGTTTGGTATTTGGCATACAGGCAACCGACGTTATACCGCCCATAGCGGCGCTTTTTGTGCCGCTTTCTATATCCTCCTTATAGGTATAGCCCGGATCGCGAAGATGCGTATGCATATCCACCAGTCCCGGTGTAACATACTTTCCGCGCGCGTCAATAACCTCAACTTCCTCCAAATCGTCAAGCTCCATATCAGTATCGATATCGCATATTACACCCTTGTCGATAAAAATATCAAAAACACCGTCAATATTATTTTTCGGGTCAACAACGTGACCGCCTTTAATTAAAAGCTTCATTTATAATCTCCCATTCCGCCGTCTTGCGGCAACAAATCAAAATGTACAGAAATTAAAGCTGCTGCGCCCTGCCGTTAATCAGCCAGTCCATAACGCTCATTCTGACAGCCACTCCGTTTGTAACCTGCTCATTGATTACACTTCTTTGCCCGCCAACCACATCGCTGGTAAATCCAACGCCGCGGGTTACAGGTCCCGGGTGCA
>CAMFCK010000160.1 GCA_945948775.1 uncultured Clostridia bacterium | reverse complement strand
TCCGCAGCCTGCCCTGGAATATCAGGCGGATTTATGCAATATGACGGCCCGGAGTTTGCTCCCGGTGAAAATATCCTGTCAGACGAGGCTGCGCAGGCACTTGCAGGACTTGTAAGTCTAGGCATGGACAGCAATGAAACTATTTTTGCAAAAGTAAAGTCTGCCGTATATGACGGAGTAAAAATGAACCCGGACAGGAGCCTTTCCAATGCGCAGCTGCTCAAGATGATAAAGAATGCCGTAATGTATGAATATTATGAGCATGGAATGGAAAATGAGAAAACAACCGTCCTTTCCAAAATTTTCAATGTGAGTGTATACAGAGGAACAGCCGGAAGGGTAAATTCAGATAACTATACGCTTTCTGTCCATATTGATACAAACAGATACAAAACAAACTACAGACTCCGCGAAAATGAGGACGAAAGATACTATGCGGCAGGTAATGTAAACCTGTATAACTATGAGTATCTTGACGCGGTTTTCTGGGTTAGGGACAATGCTGACGGCACACAGCAGATGCTGCTTGTGCAGCCGGAAAACGGCGTTATGGTTAAAAATGCCTTTATCTATAAAATAAACGGCGACAGCGGCGAAGGAAATGCATATGCAAGAGATTATATCAACTCGGTTATTTTCTATGATGACAGTATCCGGTATTCTCTTGCAAAGGACGCAGAAATTGTGTATAATAATTCTGAAACCTCCTCTCCGGTGCCGCTTGTAGGCAATTTTGTACGCGCGGTTATAAAGGATAGAGAGATTAAAACTATTCTGGTGTGGGATTTGGAAGAGGGAGGTATAATAACCGACTTTTCAAAGAATATCATTACCTATATCAAAGGCGATACCTCCGGCAACAGAATAAAGCTTGAGGATTTCACACAGGTGCTGGTATATATAGACGGTGTTTCCTCTGACATCAAGGATTTGAGGAAGGATACAGTATTCTCATATTACAGCGACGGCGATACGCTTATCATCGTGGATACGGAAAAGAGCATTATCGGAACGCTTGATAACGTTTCATCTGATGAAGTGGAGATAAGCGGAATAATTTATCAGTCGCGCGAAATATACTATTCTGTAAACGGTGAGGCACAGTATCATCCGGGAAGAACCGCTTCGGGAATCATCGGCAAAGAGGTAAAAGCCTATTTTGATCCGGCGGGTTTCTGTAAATACATAAGCGCAGATGCTGCGGGAACATATGCCGGCATGAGAATGGGAATAGCGATAAAATACTATTGCGATGAGGAATCGGGTAAGGATCATCTGAGAGTATATATGCTTGAGCCTGCTCTTGAAAAGAAAGAATTTGAAATTTCCGAAAAAGTAATATATTCAGACGGTCTTAATGAGCAAACCGTTATAGACAATGCCATGAGCAAAAACGGACAGAGCATTTATGAATTTAAAATCAATGACGAAGGCATCATTACCGAAATAGGTATACCGGAGGCTTTTCCGGGGTTTGGCGCTTTTGAGGTGACAAAAATCAGTGATTCGAGTGATAATTATATGTCCTCGAACCAGAACGGCACCTTCTATGTTGAGCCGGATATGAGAGTATTGCTCATGAATACACAAGACGGTGAATGCCGTGTGACAGAAGCTGACTGGCAGAATGTTAGAGGAAGAAATGTGACATCGGGAACAGTTATTGCAAGAATATTCGGTGAGGAAAACAGTGCCAGGGTAAGATGTATTATTTTTTGCGGAGATACACAAAATATGCTCAGAACGGAAGCCAGCTCCGGAATTGTATCAAAGCGTGTGCAGAGTGTTGACAGCGACGGTGAGGACGGATATAATATAACTATATCCGGAATGGAAGGCGACAGAACATACTTTGTTGATATGGCTACCGGCAGCAAGCTTACCGTAGGAACATTTCTTGTTTATGACGGCAGCGCCTTTTTTGCAAAAACAGAGCTCAGCGTTAAATGGTATATGAATTTTGACGGTGCGATGTCTTTGTGGAATCCTGAGGGCAGGAACAATCTCCGGAAGGGTGTTGTCAAAAAGGTAGACGGCAGAATGTTGTTCCTTGAGGACGGAACTGCCAAATTTATGCATAAAAAATTCAATTATATAATTGTTGATCTCGGCGAAGAAAGCAGTCCGCGCTTTGTAAGCGGCAGTATGGAGGATCTTGAGCCGGGAGCGGAAATTCTTTACTACTGCCCAAGTGATATTCAGGGAATAATAGTTGAGGATTAAATATATTTGCGGTCTGAAAAGCAGTTTTGTTGCTGCTTTTCAGACTCTTGAATATATTGTTAGGAAAGAACGGGGCGGATTAATAAAATGTATAAGCTACTTATAGTTGAGGATAACAATGTCCAGATCCAAAGTCTGCTTTACTATTTGGAATGGGAAAAATACGGGATTGATGAAATCAAAATCGCGTATAACGGTCAGGAGGGACTCGACCTATACAAGCAGTTCAAGCCGGATATTATATTAACCGATATAGGTATGCCGGTCATGAACGGACTTGATATGATTATGAATATCCGTCGTATGGGCGCAGAACCGCAGGTTATATACTTCAGCTGTTACGATGACAGGAAATATATGCAAAAGGCAATTGAGCTTGATGCTGCGGCATATCTTTTTAAGCCTGTAGACCGCAAGGAGCTTAGCAATGCTGTTTCGCATACGGTGCACCGTCTGCGTCAGGATCAGCATAAAGACGACACCGCCGGTATACAGCATACCAAGTACCTTGAGGCACTGCGTGAAAATTTTTTGTACCACATAATTTACTCACAGTCGTGGAGTATGCAGTATCTAAACGATATGTATGAGCGTATGGAATTTTCCGGGATTTCGCTATTTGCTTTTGCCGTATTAAGGGTGGTTTCTCTTGAGAAAGAGGTAAACGAGGAGAGGTTTGCGCTCATAGCTTCCATAAGGGAGAAGCTGCTTGATAAGGTACAAAATGTGCTTATAACCGATGGTGACGACAGTATTGCCATACTACTGATGGGAAATGCGGATGACAGGGAAGGGTTTTCCTCTGAGGTGCGTATTGTAATAGGCGACTGCATTAAGGACGGACGTGAAAATCACGGTATGATTATCATGTCCGGTATGTCCGACATAACGGCGTCATTTTACGATATACCTTTTTTGTATCGTCAGGCTGTAACTGCGCTTGAAAATAATCTCGCTTCTGATGATGACAGGGTATATACCTGTAAAAGCCATACTCTGCCTGATGACTATTATAATGTTGAAGGGATAAAAAGCAATATAGAAAAGCTTGTGCAGTATCCTGATGAAACTGAGAAAAACAGGTTTATAAGCGATTACTGCCGACTGTCAGATAATGATACCTATACAATAGAAACGCGCTATGTATCCTTCTTTGCGGCATTGCAGTTGTATCTGACAGAACAACATATTCTGCTTTCGAGCGTGTTCGGAAGCAGCAATATTACATTGAACCGCGGTGCAAAATTTGTGTCGATGGAACAGCTGCGTC
>CAMFCK010000159.1 GCA_945948775.1 uncultured Clostridia bacterium | reverse complement strand
AATTTAGCGCGTATAATGAACGTCCCGTTTGCAATCGCCGACGCAACCTCGCTTACCGAGGCGGGATATGTCGGGGAGGATGTTGAAAATATTCTGTTAAAGCTTATTCAGGCGGCAGATTATGATATCGAGGCGGCTGAGAGAGGCATTATATACATTGATGAGATTGACAAGATTGCAAGGAAATCAGAGAATGTTTCTATAACAAGGGACGTAAGCGGAGAGGGCGTACAGCAGACGCTTTTAAAGGTGCTTGAGGGTACCCTTGCATCAGTACCGCCCAACGGCGGCCGTAAGCATCCGCATCAGGAATTTATCCAGATTGATACGACCAATATATTGTTTATCTGCGGCGGCGCGTTTGACGGAATAGAAAAAATTATCGCAGACCGCGTCGGCAAAAAAGCGCTGGGCTTCGGCGCTGAGGTGGAAAGCAAAAAGGAGCTGAATATATCCGAGCTTTTAGGGCAGCTTGTACCGCAGGATTTGCTCAAATTCGGTCTTATTCCGGAGTTTATCGGCAGACTGCCTGTGGTGGCGAAGCTTGATCAGCTTGACAAGAAAGCTTTGATTGAGATACTGACAAAACCGAAAAATGCGCTTATAAAGCAGTATCAGGTATTACTCGGACTTGACGGCGTGGAGCTTCTGGTGGACGATGACGCGCTGGAAGCGATTGCAGAGCAGGCGAAGAAGCGCAATACCGGTGCAAGAGGTCTGCGCTCAATTATTGAGGAGGCTATGACCGATATAATGTTCAGCATACCGTCTGATCAGACTGTTACAAAGTGTATCATTCATAAGGATTGCTTTGAAAAGGGAGCCGCGCCGGAGCTTATCCGCGAAGCCGGCAAATACGCGTGATGTAAAAGGGCAAGGAAGTCCGGCGGACTTTTGTGCCCTTTTTCAGATAACAGATAACTATAAATACAGACCGGTGTATTCAGGTCAGCCGGCTTGACCGGCTAAGGAAAGGAAGGGTTGAAATTATGTTTGTATCAAAGAATTTGTCGGTTAACGGGGACAATCATTTGGTAATTGGCGAAAATGACGCGGTGGCGCTTGCAAAGGAATACGGTACGCCGCTGTATGTGATGGATGAGGATTTGATCCGGGAAAATTGCCGGGTTTATAAAAACGCTATGGACAAGCATTACGGCGGACAAGGTCTGGTGCTGTATGCGAACAAGGCTTTTTGCACGCTTTATACCTGCCGTCTGGCGGCAGAGGAGGGGTTGGGACTTGACGTGGTTTCGGGCGGCGAGCTTTATACTGCGCTCAAGGCGGATTTCCCGATGGAAAAGGTATGCTTTCACGGAAATAACAAAACTGCGGAAGAAATTGAAATGGCAGTCGAAAACAATGTAGGTCACATTATAGTAGATAATGTGTATGAGCTTGAGCTTTTAAACACTATTGCGGCAAAGCGCGGCAAGGTTCAGAAGATAATGTTTCGTATCAAGCCGGGCATAGACGCTCATACTCACAGCTTTATCCAGACCGGGCAGATAGACTCCAAGTTTGGTGTCGCGCTTGAAAACGGCGAAGCGTGTGATATTATTGAAAAGGCATCGCAGCTTTCAAATGTGCGTGTTACCGGCGTGCATTGCCATATCGGTTCGCAGATATTTGAAATCGCGCCGTTTTTGAAGGCGGCTGAGGTGATGATGAACTTTATAGGAGATTTGAAGGACAGGCTCGGACTGGAAATAGACGAGCTTAATCTCGGCGGCGGCTACGGAATTATGTATACCGAGAAGGACGATCCCATCGAGTATGACGCGTATATAGAACATGTTGCAGAAGTGGTGAAGTCGGTTGCCGAGAAGCGCGGAATAAAGCAGCCGTTCATATTCATGGAGCCCGGACGCTCAATAGTTGCGTCTGCCGGGATCACGCTTTATACAGTCGGCGGCATTAAGGATATCAAAAACGTGCGCAAGTATGTTTCTGTAGATGGCGGTATGGGTGATAACCCGCGCTATATTATGTATGAATCGGAGTATACCGCAGTTGTTGCAAATAATGCGGGTGCGCAGCCGTGCGAAAAGGTTACAATTGCAGGAAAATGCTGCGAATCCGGAGATATTCTTCTGAAGGACGCTATGATGCCGCAAATCAGGGTGGGGGACACGCTTGCAGTGCTTGCAACTGGTGCGTATAATTATTCGATGGCTTCAAATTATAACCGTATTCCACGACCGGCGGTTGTTGCCGTTTCGGGCGGCAAGTCAAAAATAGTAGTTAAGCGCGAAAGCTATGAGGATTTAATCAGAAACGATTTATAAAAGCTTTGCCGCGGCAAAAGGAGTCTTTTCTCTCTTTGCTGCGGCATTTCTGTGTAGTAAAAATATATAAAAAACCGTTGCATTTAACAGCAAAGTTTGTAAATTATTTTTTATATAAAATTTAATAAAAAGCTTGAAAATGCTTGAAATATCCTGTATAATGGTAATGTTGTGACACTTGGCAAACGATGAAGCGGGAGGTTGCGTACCATAGGAGTACGGTTTTTCCGTGGAGAATGTCCGATTCATGAAACCGGGCGGCAGGTCACGCTTTTATTACAGGTAAAGTGCGGTCTTTTTTCATGCGCAGTCAGTTCTGCCGAAACCGCGCAAATGCTTGTATTTTGGCGTTATGACTACCCGGAATGCGGTTTTTGCAGTCTGGGTTTTATTTTGGGTGTGTGTGGAAACACCCGGCGGTGTTGTTGCACCGCTGCTGTCGTGAAATGAGGTGTCACAAAAAGAATATTTATTTTTTAGGAGGGAAAAACATGGCAGCAAACAAGAAAATCAGAATCAAGCTCAAGGCTTATGACCATGCGGTTCTTGACCAGTCGGCAGAAAAAATCGTTGAGATTGCAAAAAGAACCGGCGCAAAGGTATCGGGTCCCATACCCCTGCCCACAGACAAGGAGATAATCACAATTCTTCGCGCAGTTCATAAGTACAAGGATTCTCGTGAGCAGTTCGAAAGAAGAACGCACAAAAGACTTATTGATATCGTTGTCCCCGGAGCTAAGACGATGGAGGCATTGATAAAGCTTGACTTGCCGGCGGGCGTTGACATCGACGTAAGCCAAAAGTAAGTAAGGCACATTTTGCAGTAGCGGCAGGATGCCAAAAGCAATGTTACCCAATGGCGGAGCTTTTGCGCCGGCCCCTATGATGCAGGTCAAGTTCCCGTGCCGCTTTTGCGGGAACCAATAACTGTAAGAAAGGATGAAAAGTATGAAAAAAGCGATTTTGGGCACAAAGGTTGGCATGACTCAGCTTTTTGCCGAGGACGGCAGAGTTATTCCTGTGACCGTTATTCAGGCAGGCCCCTGCACGGTGGTTCAGAAGAAAACGGTTGACAGCGATGGCTATGATGCTGTTGTTGTAGGCTTCGGAGAGGTTCGCGAAAAGTCCTTGAACAAGCCGCAGAAGGGCAAGTTCGCAAAGGCGGACGTTGCAGCTAAGAAGTATTTGAGAGAATTCAGACTGGATGACA
>CAMFCK010000158.1 GCA_945948775.1 uncultured Clostridia bacterium | reverse complement strand
ATCGGCGAGCCGGGTACGCAGCTTACCATGCGAACCTTCCATGCCGGCGGTGTTGCGTCAGGCAGCGATATTACTCAAGGTCTTCCGCGTATTGAGGAGCTTTTTGAAGCAAGAAAGCCTAAGGGACTTGCTATCATTTCAGAAATCGGCGGAAAGATCTCGGTATCCGAGTCCAAGCGCCGCCGCGAAATCACCGTTTCAAACGATGAATTGGGCGAAGCAAAAACCTATGTCATTCCGTACGGCTCCACCATCAAGGTTCAGGACGGCGATATAATTGAAATGGGCGACGAACTGACTGTCGGTTCAGTCAATCCGAACGATATTCTGCATATAAAGGGGCCGCACGCGGTTCAGGTTTATATCACGCGCGAGGTTCAGAGAACCTACCGTATGCAGGGTGTTGACATCAATGACAAGCACGTTGAAATTATCACCCGTCAGATGCTGCGCAAGGTAAGAGTGGAAGATGCCGGAGATACCAATCTGCTTATCGGCGCTTTGATCGACAAGTCGGATCTGACCGAAGCAAACGCTGCTCTTGAAGAGGGGCAAACGCCTGCGTCCGCATCTTCGGTACTGCTTGGTATCACTAAGGCTTCGCTTGCTACCGAATCATTCATGTCAGCCGCGTCCTTCCAGGAAACCACAAAGGTTCTTACCGACGCTGCAATCAAGGGTAAGGTGGATCACCTCCTTGGTCTTAAAGAGAATGTTATTATCGGTAAGCTCATTCCTGCCGGAACAGGCATGAATGCTTATAAGGACATCAATATAACCATTGAAGGCTTTGACGTTGACCAAAGTGAAATACAATAAATAAGCCTTGCAGGGCGGCTCAAAGCCGTCCTGCGTTTTTTTTAGCGTAAAATTTGTCAGTCTGCGCTTGAAATTTTATTTTATTTATGATAAAATAAATATAAATACCGGATACAGATGTAAGTCCTGCAATTAATTTGCGTGTAGTCTTATCAGTATAAATACTGCATAAGGCTGCACGTTTTTTTCTATTTGTAATAGGGGAGGTAAACAAAAATGTTTTCTGTCAATGAGTATGTTATCTACGGTATATACGGCGTGTGTAAAATAACCGGAATAATTGAACGCGAGATATGCGGCAGACGCGGCAGCTTTTATGTTTTAAAGCCGGTGTTTGAGGACAAGGCAACAGTATATATCCCGGTAAGCAATGCTGAGCTTACTTCAAAAATGCGCAGAATTTTATCATCTGAGGAAATATATGCTCTCATACGCAGTATTTCTGATACACAAGCCGTCTGGATAGAAAACGAGCAGGAACGTAAGAAAGAATATGCAAGAATACTATCCGGCGGCGACCGCAGAGAGCTGATACTTATGATAAAGGCAATTTATATACACCGCGGAAAGCTTCTCGAACAAAAAAAGAAACTGCATATCTGTGATGAGAATTTCATGAAGGAAGCAGAAAAGGTTCTGTATGAGGAGTTTGCACACGTTCTCAACATCAAGCGGTCACAGGTTGTTCCGTTTATTGCTCAGCAGATAGAAGTTGAGGCAAAACGCTGATGTGCAGAATGGAAGTTATATGGAAGCGTTCGCTGCGCACCACCGAGCTTATAGACGCGCTTTGTACACGCACCGAAAGCGGAGAACCGCTCTGTACCGATCTTCTTTTAAAAAACTGTCTTGCCGTTGGTGTTGTAAGTCCCGACGATAAGGACGCTGTGTTATCAGCAAGCGTCTGTGCCTGTGCAGCTATATTTATTGTATCTCCCGGTATGTATGATGCCGGTACTCCGTTTACATTTACCTCTGAAATGAGCTTGCTGTTGTCCGTCTCGTCCTGCTGTGACAGCCAGATGCTGTCAAAATACACATCGGCAGCCAAAGACGAAGCTGAAAAGTATATTCTGTCTATCTGTGCAAATTTATCATCGGCTATTCCTCCGGTTGACTTATTATATGTAAATCCGGCGGCATCTGATACTAACGGCAATGTTGCTAGTGTCCAGCTGTTATCAGTTAGGGTTATGCCATTTCTTGTATAGTATCCCGAAGCTTGTGCAATGCCTCTCATTAATACCATGTTAATGCCTGACCTTCGGGATTTTCAGATTTAATCCGGAAATTTATGTATCTGTATCCGCTCAGATCATTACTGGCTAAAACATATCTTCCTGTTGCCGTTGTCTTAGTGCTTGCCGGCCACTTATGTGAGCCTGTATTGTCATCCTTTTTTACCTCGTCAGTAAATGCAAAACCATAGTTGTTACTGACAAATGTTAATGTACTGTCGCCGATTACATTTGCCGCCGAATAATATATTGTATTATTAAATACGCTGTAGCGGCGGAAAATGTCATTTTTTATGTCCTTTTCATAGGCAGCATAGGCTGCTCCCTCGTTTTTCTTTGCAATACTGATCTGTTTTATTTCCCCGTCACCGTTCACCCTGTATGTCACAAGACGCCGATATGCGCTGTATTCATCTCCCAGTTAGGAGGCGGTTATCAATGATGCGTCTATTCTTGAACTGCCGTTATCAATACTTACCTTTTCTGCAAACGGCAGCGTAACCCAGCGGTTATTTTCGGTAAATATCCTGCGTTCCGGCTCGCCTTCATCTGTCATATACAGCAGCGTCATGTATCCGTATACTGTAAGATTGACAGCGTTCACCTTTACAAGCGTACCGAAGCTGTCCGGATAGAAGGTACCGCTGACCGACGGCTTTAATATTTCATCCAAAGGCTCTGTGGCTTTATAAATTGTATTGTGACGTCAAAGTGCAGAGTAATTGCAGTCCTGGCGTGTGTAGCGCGTACTGTGAGCCGCACCCATGCCAATTATACTGCCTGCACTGTTTAAGTCCATCAGATCCACTACATCGGACGCGCTGACTTCCTTAAACCCGTCCCTTACCGCAGTGCAAAAGGGAGTAAGTCCGCCGCTGAACCACATTGTAAACATCATCATCACAGTCGCGGGCTTTTTTATCATAACGTTTTACGCGATATGAAATATGCCTCAACAACCGATAGTGTAAGACTCATTGCCACTCCAAAAACAAGCACAAATATGGTATTTTTGTATCCGGAAAAAATCGCCGGATCACTCAGAGCTTTTTTATATGCGCTAAGGCTGAAGCCCAACGGCTTATACAAAAACCTCACGCCGTTAAGCATCAGCTTGGTCGATTCACTAAGGGATGCAAGCAGCACATAAACCATCGGATACAGGCATGCTATCGTAACCAAAGAAAGTATAAGGATATTTATAACAGAGAAAATTCTTTCTCCCTTGCTTTCTTTACGCAATTTCGTCCGCTCCCTTCCACCAAAGACTTGTTTCGCTCACCTTACGGCTGACAGCATTGGTAAGCAGAACAAAAAACAGATTTATGACCGAATTAAACAAGCTCGCCGCAGTCGAAAGACTATAATCGTTGTTTAAATACCTTTTTTGTATATATAATGCTCACTGAACAAATGCGATTTTCAATCGCATTTGGAAAAATTATG
>CAMFCK010000157.1 GCA_945948775.1 uncultured Clostridia bacterium | reverse complement strand
AAACGCTTACAAAACGCTATGCGGCTGCATTTCAGAATTGTTCAGCAGTCATTAATTTAACATTAGCAAAACTGAAAAGGAAAAAGCCCTCCTTGCGCAAAGGAGGGTGTCACGCGAAAGCATGACGGGAGGATTGTAAGCAAAGTAAACAACGTTTATCAAAGCTTTTTTAAAAGGCGCATATCCAATAAAAAGGGGACGCCGGAGCGTCCTCTGCATAATTTTATTTTTTACTCATTTTTTCATAAGCCATAACAGCTGCTTCTTCGCTGATATTACAGCCCATTTTATATATAGGTGTTTTGGAAATTACAATATCAAGAGTGTCAAGAAGCTGCGTCATTTCCTTTTCTCCGACAGGGCGCAGAGTCTGATTAAGCACCAGAACAATTGCCTCGCCTTTTGAAATTTCTTCGATATGATTGTGCTTTGAACGTTCCAGAAAGCATATTCCGGCAAGCTCGGCATCGGTGTTGATATTCAAATCGGTTTTTCCGCTCCAGGGTGTGCCGAAAACACGTATGCCGTTTTCGGTAACCCTTATAGCCGGCTTGTCGTCATTAAGAATTTTTGCGCGGTCGCCGAAATGACGAAGCCAAAGCTCGGTGTGTGTGGATTTGCCGGTGCCGCTGGGCGCGGAAAACAAATACGCCCTCCCGTCAACCATGACGGCCGATGCATGGAGAACAAAGCCGCCGAAGTTTATCAGAGCATCATAAAAAATCGCGCCGGTCCATATGTACTCGCACTGTTCAAGTGTCAGATGTGGATTTTCAGCCTGCTTATCAGCGATATACTTATCCGACAGATATATTGTAATATTCGGTTTTGCCTTTTCGTCTGTGCGGTATGCCGCAGCCTGAGTTTTCATGCGGTCATATTTGTAGCCCATGTCTACCGAAAGACCGACGATTTTATGCATATTCATAGTATTTAAAGCCTTTCTGTCCTGCCTATACAGGCCGGATTTACTTAATAATATATTATATACTATGCTTGACACGCTGTCAATATTGGTAATCAAAACTTAATATTTACCGGATTTTTTTAATTTCGGAGAGGGCAGCTCGTCATACATGACCTCAAACAGCTGAGCAAGAAAGGCCCTATCATCGGTCTTTTCCACTAAAAGCATCGGCTTTGCACCTTCATATGGAGGCTCATACGAAGCGCCGGGCATGAGTGCGCACGCCGAGGCGGTTGGCTTTACGAGAAGGCGGTTGTCGCATAGATATGCCGCAATTTTGCCGCGGTAATAGATTATATACTCGCCCATCATTGCGCGAAAGCTTATATCCTTCAGACCGGAAAGCTGATCTAATATGTAGTTTAAACAATTTTTGTCAGTTGCCATATTTTTTTCTCATTAATATTCTCAATCCCTATGGATAATGGTTTTTTAAAATCTCCTGCGCGCCCTTTGCCCAGCCGAGAGGGAAACCGTCGGCAAGCACCGCGCACCATCCGTCAATGTCCGCTGCAAGAGTTTCGCCGTGAAGAAAACGGCGGATCTCGTCCGATGAGGCGTCATAGCTTATTGTTCGTTTAAAATCTCCTGCCGATAATGCAAGCGCCAGTGCGTGCGACGGTATGAAACGGTTTTTGCGAACCTCTCCCAGATGCAGTCCGGCGCGCACTACTTTGATTTTATCTATATTAATTCCCTCTGGAAGCAGATATAGCTGTTCTGCAAAGGCACACAAAACTCCTTTTGGCGGATTTATAAGGCTTTCGCGGCAAAATTCGTCATATGCAGCGCAGACGGCGCTTTTTTGTGTCTGCGCGGAGCAAGCACCGCCGCCCTCCTTTTCAAACAGCGCAAAGAAATGCCCCTCTCCGCGTGAACGGTGCGGAAATATACGTTTTGTGCGGCTCAGTTCTTCGCCTGCGCCTATCCAGCCGCCGCAGCCGTCGGAAAGACCTGCCGTTTTAATGTCAAGCAGCTTCATATACGGATATTTTTCAAGAATATATGCCGCTACGCCTTCGTTTTCTGCAGGCGCAAAGGTGCAGGTGGAATAGACAAGCCTGCCGCCGGCTGCAAGCATTCCGACAGCACAGTCGGCAATATGCTTCTGGCGCATGGCGCATGAGGCGCTGTGCTCGGGACTCCATTCGGTGACCGCCTGCGGCTCCTTGCGGAACATTCCCTCGCCGGAGCAGGGAGCGTCAAGGATTACATAATCGAAAAAGCAAGGATATTTATTAAGAAGTCTTTCCGGCTCCTCATTGGTGACAACGGCATTTTTTATGCCCATTCGTTCGATATTTTCTGCAAGTATTTTCGCGCGCTTGGGTATTATTTCATTGGCAACCAGCAAGCCTTCGCCGCAAAGCTCTGCTGCCGCCTGAGTTGCCTTGCCGCCCGGCGCTGCGCATAAATCAAGCACCTTCGGAGCTTGACGTCCTCCGCTTTTTATGCCGAGAGCGGGTACCGCTGCCCTTCCCCATGGCTCCTGAAAAGAAAAAAGTCCGGCGGCATGATATGGATGCTTGCCGGAGAGGATTTCCTTGCCGGCATAAAAGCCGTCGCTGCACCATAAAACCGGCTCCGTACTGCCGAGCTTGGAAAGTACCGCCGTACGCGCGCCGGGTTTGAGAGTATTTATGCGCAGACCGCTGTACGGTGTGCCGACGGATAATTCGTGATAAAAGTCCTCGTATTCACTGCCGAGCATTTCCTTCATTCTTGCGCAGAATTCAGGCGGTAAAGTCATCAAGCTCACTCCAATCGGTTATATATCGGCCGGCGCATTGCCTGAGCGCGTCGGTTTCTGAACGGTTAGAAAGGTCATAAACCGCGGTTGTCTGCATGCCTGCAAGCGTTGCGCCCTTTATTCCCGCAAGAATATCCTCAAATACCATACAGTAGGCAGGCTCGATTCCTATACGCTGTGCCGCTAAAAGATACACATCCGGATTGCTTTTGTCCACTCCGACCTCGCTTGAAAAAGCATACGCGTCTATGTATTGCGCAATGCCGAGCCGGGTAAAGGCGCCCTTGCAGGCGTCGGGAAAGCCGGAGGTCGCAACTGCGATTTTTACGCCTGCATCCGATAGGCGCTGTATATACTCAACCACGCCGGGCTTTGCAGGGACGCGCTGTGTATACTCCTCAAATGCCATGTGGTTAAATTCCTCAAAGACGCTTTGTTCATCAATATTCAGCCCGAAAGTGGATACAATAAGCGGAAGAGAAACTTCAAGCGTCATATTTCTGTATGCTTCTACCATTTCCGCCGTAAGCTCAATGTCATATTTTTTCAGAAAACGCGCGGTCATATCCTCCCACACCCTCATCGAGTCGAGAATAGTTCCGTCTACGTCAAATATTGCGCCGGAAAACATTTTTAATCCTCCTGTAAAATTTCAAGATTGCGTAAAATTACGCCATAGCCGCGCCAGGAAAATGCGCGGTCCTTGTATTTTCTTTTAAAATCGCGTACCGAGGCTGCCATGTCCGAAGAAAGCGATGTGATCAGATTGGTGTCAAACTCGCCGATTTCGCAGGTGCGCGC
>CAMFCK010000156.1 GCA_945948775.1 uncultured Clostridia bacterium | reverse complement strand
AATCAACTATACCATCGGGCAGCGCAAGGGACTGGGGCTGGCGCTGCCTGCACCGATGTATGTATGCAGCATTGATGTGGAAAACAACACCGTTGTTCTGGGATATGATGAGGATTTATACACCACAGAGCTTGAAATCGGCAGCGTCAATTTCATTTCGGTTGAAAAATTAGAGGCTCCCCTTCGCTGTACAGTTAAAATCCGCTACCGTCAGGATGAGCAGCCTGCAACGGTTATACAAACCGGCTCTGCTTCTGCTTTGGTCAGCTTTGACGTGCCGCAGCGTGCCATAACCAAAGGTCAGGCGGCGGTAATCTATGACGGCGATACGGTTATCGGCGGAGGCATTATTCAATAACGCAGAACGTAAAACCTAAGCCAAATACGGTTTTGACAGCGTTTGACCTTGCACAAAGGCGTACGAAGGTACGTCGAGCGGTGAGGTTTGTTCGAAGCAGAAAGGCGTAAAATAACAGAAATCCTCAAAAATGAGGATTTCTGTTATTTTAATTATTATTTTTTAATAACAATGGTTTCTGCGGTCTGCGCTAAATGCAACAGCCCTTTTACTTTTATCACATTTAAAAATCCCTGTTCATCAGCCATTTGCCGTTAGTAAAATCCGGTATAGCAACCGGCGCGCTGCCAAGCGCAATTGACTGCTCCGACAGTACAGAAATGCACATCCAGCTTACCGCATCATATACATCTATCGGCATAGGCTTATTTTCTTTTATACATTCAAAGAAAGTCTTAAAAATAAGCCAGTCCATACCGTCATGAGTACCCTGTACGCCTTCGGATATATACTGCTTCCACACAGGATGCTCATAATCCTTTTCGTATTCCGACGCATTGCCGAAACGAGCCGTCTTCCAGTCGAAATCATGAGCAATATCCTCCTCGCGGTCAAGAAATACCGAATCGGTAGCCTCCTCATACATTCCTTTTGTTCCTCTTATAGTAAAGCCGCGGCTGTAATATCTGGGCAGAGTTGTGTCAAGCGTCAGAGTTATAGTCTCGCCGTTAGCACACTTGATTACCGTCGTTATTATATCTCCCTGATTAAATTTCACATTATTCAAAAACTCATCATCCGGCCTTGTTCTTGTGATATACTCATGCAGCCCCGCCGCCTTTGAAGCAGTAGAAGTAAGTGAAAGCATCCGGTTTCCCCTGTTTATCTTAAGCACCCTTGCAATCGGACCAAGCTCATGAGTTGGATAATTCTCGCAATTCCTCGAAATATAGTTCCTGAGTCTGTAATGACGCCTTTCTCTTCCCTCGGTAATTTCTGAGCGTAAATCATGATGGTAGCCGCCGGCTGCATGTACAATCTCGCCGAGCAGCCCCTTTTCAGCCATATTCAAAGCCATCATCTCACGTCTGCCAAAGCAGCAGTTTTCAAGAAACATAAATGGCGTTTTTGTTCTTTCGTATGTATCGACCAGTTTGCGGCATTGCTCTATCGAATATGCGCCGCCCACCTCGCAGGCTACTGTCTTTCCTTTTTCCATTGCATAAAGAATTATTTCAACATGACTTTCCCATGCGGTAGCAATGACAACCGTATTAACATCGTCGCTGTCGATAACCTTACGATAATCATCAGTCATCATCGGACGTACTCCGCTTTTTTTCTCAACCTCGTCCGCAGCCTCCTGCACACGGTCGGCATATAAATCGCAAACTGCTGTTACCTGCGCCTTTTCCATAGGAAGAACTACCGTTGAAAGCAGCGAGCTGCCTCTTTGTCCCAATCCGATAAAACCAAGCTTGATTTCCATTTTATCCACCTCATTTAAAATTATTGTTCTTTACAAAACCTTATGTCTATGCTATAATTATATATCAGCCAAAATAAAACGCTATACAATAATAGTCAAAAAACATTCGATTTTAGTCAAAAGGCAGGTGCTTTGTATGTGGAACCCGATAATAGTGAATGAGCTTTTGAAAATAGACGGATTTTATTCTGCTTTTGAGGGCGTTTACGACAGCAATTATACCTTTTCGGGCGAATCGCATGATTTTTGGGAAATGTTTTATATACTTGACGGCTGTGCATGTGTATGTGCTGATGACAGAATATATAATATGCAGAAAAATGAGCTTATTCTTCATAAACCAATGGAGCTGCATAAGTTCCATATAGAAAACAATCAGAAAACGCATCTGTTTATAATATCCTTTGATTTAAGCGGCAGTCTTTGCGAACACCTCAAAAACAAGGTATGCCGCCTTTTGCCGGAGCATCATAAGCAGCTTTGTGAAATCATGCGCTGTCTGCGAAAAGCGGGAGGATCCGAAAACACTTTCCGGCTTGACGGCGCATATTTTACCGATTATTTGCAGGCATTTTCACATCCTGTATACGCTCAGATCTTAAAAAATATGCTTGAAAATTTTTTACTTTCAGTATATGATAACAGCACGGCAGTGCGTGCCGCAGATGACGAGCCGGAGGCTATGGTATACGGCACAGCTGTGCGCTGCATAAATGCAAATGTGCATCAATGGCTTTCCGCTCCCGAAATTGCCAAATACTGCGGTGTGAGTCTTACATATCTGAAAAATGTATTTTCAAAATATGCGGGGATGGGAATACATAAATACTATTTGAATGTTAAGCTGCATCAGGCCGTACTGATGCTGAACGAGGGTGCTTCGGTAACTCAAACGGCTTCCGCGCTGAACTTTAGCAGTCAGAATTATTTTTCGGTAGTGTTTAAACGCGAAACCGGCTTTTCACCTACTGAATATATGCGCAGAAACTCCGCAGTCTAAAAGGGCTTGTTGCATTTAGCGCAGACCACAGAAAATCATTGTTATTATAAAAATGAGAGTTTTATTATGTAGAATATTTTTTCTGCTGCGAAAAAAACTCACCGCTCGGCGTACCCTCGTACGACTTTGGGCAAGGTCAAACGCTGTCAAAACCGCATATGGCTTCATTTTCTCCGTTCTGTATCTAAAATCAGCCAATAAGAGGGCATTGCTTAACGCAATACCCCCCTTTTAAGTTTACATCAGCTTAGATGTTTGCTCAATATCAAACGGATATTTGCCCGAAAAGCATCCGGTACAGAATCCGCATTTTGCTTCCGGCGCAATCTTCACCAACGATTCAAGGCTCAGAAATCCAAGACTGTCCGCGCCTATAAGCTCGCATATCTCGTCATTCGTCCTGTTTACCGCAACAAGCTGGTCGCGTGACGGAACATCTGTCCCGAAATAGCATGGCCACAAAAACGGAGGTGCGGAGGAACGTACATGTACCTCCGTCGCACCCGCGCGGCGCAAAAGGCTCGATATATTTATTTTTTATAAATCCAAGACCGTACGGTACCCCGGAGGCTTCTGAATATCCCATAGCCGCCGAAAGTCCAGAATCCGGCACTCCTATAACCACGTCTGCCTCAACCGGATATTCCTCTGCCAGAAACGCACCTGCAAGCTTTCGCGAATCATGCGCTATCTGCCCCTCAATACGGCTGTAAGGGCGCGCAAAGTACAGAT
>CAMFCK010000155.1 GCA_945948775.1 uncultured Clostridia bacterium | reverse complement strand
AAATATCGCCCTCCGTCGTGACCGCTACATATTCGTGACCTGCTCCGCAGCCGGAAAGACGCTTTACTACGCACGGTCCCTGGTCAAGATCTATCATGAAATGAAAGAAATTAAAGGGCTTGCCGCTGCGCCTGCGGTCAAGATAAAGCTTTGCAAGCTTTTCATATTCGGCAAGCACTGTTTGAGTGTGCGCGCTTGTAAGAGCGTAATCCTCCGTTTCGGGCGCAACTACCGGTTCAACACTTGTCTGTAAAAAGCCGAGCTCCGCCATATGCATGACGTCCTCCGCAAAATGCAGATTTTTAGCCGTAAAGGTACCGCGGACATAGTAATTGTCCTGATTGCGGCTTTCGGCAAGGTCAATAAATTTCGGCACGATAGCGTCATAGGAGCCGGAGCCGTCTACGCGCGTTCTCATGCGGTCGTTGGTTTGCTTCGTTCCGTCAAGACTCAGTACAACGTTAGACATATTTTCGTTTATGTACTGCTTTATCTCGTCATTCAATAATATGCCGTTGGTGGTTATCGTAAAACGAAAATTTTTATCGTGCAGAGCACCCTGCTCTTTGGCATATTCGGTGATTTCGCGTACAACGCCGAAATTCATCAGCGGTTCGCCGCCGAAATAGTCTATTTCAATATTTTTTCTGCTGCCGGAATTTTCTATCACAAAATCAATAGCTGCTTTTCCCACCTCGGCGCTCATCAGACTGCGGTGACCGTGAAATTCTCCTGTATCGGCAAAGCAGTATTTGCACCGCAGGTTGCAGTCGTGAGCAACGTGCAGACAAAGTGCCTTTACGACCGATTTTTTGTTCCAGTTCTTTGCTATATCTTCATAAAAATCATCGGTATAGAGCTGACCTGCTTCGACAAGGGAGCATAGCTCGGCAAAGCTGTCTGAAACGGTTTTTGGCGGATACTTTTCGCAAAGCTCTGCCAATGCCGCAGAATAGTCTGCGTTTTTGTCAAATTTTTCTCCGACAGCGTCTAAAAGCTCATAGAATACATCGTCTACTATATGGACAGCACCGCTGTAAACGTCTAAAACGATATTCATGCCCATAAGCTTATACTTGTGTATCAATTTCATATCTCCTATCTGTTGGCAAAAATATAGCTGTCGCACCGTGCGTCGCAGGCATAAAACAAAACACGCCCCCTCCGTCCGGAAAGACAGCCGGTTCCTGCCGCAAAATTCTCTGCGACACAGATTTTCATTAAAGAAAATTATTTCTTAAGCTGTTCGCACTTCTGATTAGCAACGGTGCAGGATGTCTTGCATGCGGACTGGCAGGAGGTCTGGCATTCGCCGCAGCCGCCGCGCTTTGCGCTTTCCTTAAGAACTGCTTTGTTGAGTGTTGTTACATGTGTCATTTTAATATTCCTCCGATTAATCATTATTATACAAATATAGTATATCACATTATTTTTGATTTGAAAAGGGGTTATCGGTAAATTTTGCGTAAATTTAATTTTTTCTTTAATAACCGGAAGCGTCATAATTCTTTCATGCACGGTTATTGTGTTCCTTGAATGCGCGGTCCATGCTGCGCTTTGAATCGCGTCTGGCAATATCCTCGCGCTTGTCGTAAAGCTTTTTGCCCTTGCATACACCCAGCGAAACCTTGACAAGCGAGCCTTTAAAATAAACCGAAAGCGGAATCAGGGAATAGCCGTCCTGAGCGGTAAGCCCTATGAGCTTTCGTATTTCCTTTTTATGCAGCAGTAGCTTTTTGGGGCGCAGCGGATCGCGGTTGAATATATTTCCCTTTTCGTACGGACTGATATTCATACCGTTTACAAACACCTCGCCGCCGCGTACAGTTGCATATGAATCGGTCAGATTTACCCTGCCGGCACGCATTGATTTTACCTCCGTGCCGAACAGCTCAATGCCGGCTTCGAGTGTTTCGGTTATAAAATAATCATGCCGCGCCTTTTTATTCTGTGATAGTATTTTTATCGCTGCCTCCGCCATAAAAAATCCTCCCGTAAGCACATATTTTACATAATTATACCAATAATATGCCCATTTTTCAACCCTGAAAAACCACTTTAATATGAACACTTTGTTAAAATGTAAAATAATACTTGATTTATCGGTGTGAATGTATTAAAATAGAATAAAGTAAGCAAAGTATCTGTAACAGATATGAAAGGAACGGGGATTGGATATGCAAAATATCAGCTTTGATTACAAAAAGGCGCTGCCCTTTGTGGGACAGCATGAAATTGATTATATGTCAGGATTTGTGGCTGAAGCGGATAAGGCGCTTCACGATAAATCCGGTGCGGGCTCAGATTTTCTCGGCTGGGTGGATTTACCGATAAATTATGATAAGGAAGAATTTGCGCGCATAAAAAAAGCTGCGGAAAAGATACGCTCCGATTCGGATGTTCTGATAGTTATCGGCATCGGAGGCTCGTATCTTGGTGCAAGAGCCGCTATCGAGATGCTTTCACATTCATTTTACAACGTGCTTGATAAGCAAAAGCGCGGCGCACCGGCAATATTTTATGCCGGAAATTCCATAAGCTCGACCTATCTTGCCGAGCTTTTGGAGGCGGTAGAGGGAAAGGATATTTCCGTTAATGTTATTTCAAAATCCGGCACAACTACCGAGCCGGCTATCGCATTCAGAATTTTCAAGGAGCTTTTAGAAAAGAAATACGGCAAGGAGGGTGCGCGCAGCAGAATTTATGCAACAACAGATAAAGCGCGCGGCGCTCTGAAAAGCCTTGCTGACGCAGAGGGCTATGAAAGCTTTGTGATCAGCGACGATGTTGGCGGAAGATATTCCGTTTTAACGGCTGTGGGACTTTTGCCGATTGCGGCGGCAGGAATAGATATTGACGCTATGATGCAGGGTGCGGCGGACGCAAGAGAGCGTTATATGAACTCCAGTCTGGCTGAAAATGAGTGCTATCAGTATGCGGCAGTAAGAAATGCGCTGCTTAAAAAGGGTAAATGCATAGAAATGATGATAAACTTTGAGCCGGCGCTGCATTATTTCGGCGAATGGTGGAAGCAGCTTTTCGGCGAAAGCGAAGGCAAGGACAATAAGGGTATTTTCCCGGCTGCGGCGGATTTTTCGACGGATCTGCACTCGATGGGGCAGTATATACAGGAGGGGCAGCGTATATTGTTTGAAACAGCAATCCGGGTTGAAAAGCCGAAAAAGAATATCACTATTGATAAAACAGAGGATAATATAGACGGGCTTAATTTTCTGGCGGGGAAAACGCTTGATTATGTTAACGAAAAGGCGGCTGATGGAACGGCTCTTGCCCATACTGACGGCGGAGTGCCTAATCTGAAGGTAACTGTGCCGGAGCTTACGCCGTATTATTTCGGACAGCTTGTTTACTTCTTCGAAAAGGCATGCGGAATATCAGGTTATCTGCTTGGAGTAAATCCGTTTGACCAGCCGGGCGTTGAGGCGTACAAAAAGAATATGTTCGCACTTCTCGGCAAGCCGGGCTATGAGTCACAAAAGGCAGCTTTACAAGCGCGCCTTGATAAATAACCACAAAATAATCAAAGGGC
>CAMFCK010000154.1 GCA_945948775.1 uncultured Clostridia bacterium | reverse complement strand
ACAGTGAATTGGAAAAAACCGATAAAAAATGGAAAATCGTTGCCATTCACCGTTCTCCCTACGGTGCTTGCGGGCTTGATGATACAATGGTATTTACAGATATTATTGACAAGCATCATGTGGATTTGGTGCTTCACGGACATGACCATTTGTATATCCGTACCTATCCCCTTTACGGCGGCAGGAATACTGTTGGGGGAACGGTCTATCTTGAAAGCGGCTCAAGCGGAATAAAGCAGTCGGATGCAATGATTAAGCAGTCCTATCAGGAGGTCTCAATCGCACCCGGCGCCCCTGCCTACAGTAAAATCACCGTCGGTGCAGAACAGATACGCGTTACTGCTCAGGCACTTGAGGATAATACTCTTAAAACAATCGACAGCTTCTCCATAACAAAGTACAGCGGCAAGTATGACGAGCCTGCGGAGCTGAAATATGAAAATACTGTCAGAACCTTTTCCGACATACGTGCCGACCGCCCGTTTTATGACGCCGTAATGCTGCTTGCCCAGCTCGGCATCATAGAAAAGCAGGCTTCATTCCTGCCTGATTTTCTGATAACCGGCACTGAATTCTCATCGTGGCTGAATATGGCAGGAAATTTGAATGTATCCTTTGAAAGCGACACAGTATTGCAGGATGACGCTCTCCGCATTATAGCCGACAGTCTGGGGTACGGCGAATATATCAGGCTCAGCGGCAAAAGCTATGATTATATAGCTGATGATATAGGTCTGACCGATAATATGCAGCTTTCAGGCGGAGGCGAGCTCACCAGAGGATATGCCGCTTTACTTATTAAAAATGCGCTTGAAGCCTACATAGTCAAGCCGGTAAGCTTCGGCAGTACGGGTACTGAATATGCGCAGGTATATGAAAACTGGCTCACCAACGTGCATGATATTGATAAAATACGCGGCATCATCACCGACCGACGGTTCTATACCGAAGCCTCCTCCGACGGCGTGACCTTTGTAAACGAATACGGCGAGGAAAATGCCTATACTGCGGCAGATGAGGTATTCGATCTGCTCGGCTATGAAATAGACGCGTATATTAAGGCTGATACCGAACTGATATACGGGATTAAAACAAAAAACAATTCTGAGCTGACCGTCAAAAAAAGCTGGTACGGCGACATAACAGACGTAGATAAATACATACGTTTCTCGTATACAAACGATGATACCGGAAAAAGCCGCAGCATAAAAATTGACAAGCTTGCCGACTTTGTATATAACGGTGCAAAAAATGAAAGCGTGCGCCAAAAAGCGCTCGCAGCAGAGCATAACGCGTTCAAGCCGTCGCATATCGGGAAAATCAAGCTGATAGACTATAACAACGATGATGTATACGACTTTGTGTTTATTGACAACTACAAGGACATTGTCGTTTCAGGTATAGACTCCGAAAACAGACTGATTACGAATGCTTTAGAGTATCAAGACGGCGTATCGGTGAAAAAAAGCAAGTACACCGAGATACCTCAGATTCATCTTGATGAGACGGATAGCGACTACATGGTAACCTTCACCTCTGCCGAGCAAAAGCCTTCGTCCTTTTCGTCCATTACGAAAAACAGCGTTGTAAGCGTGGCTCTTAGCAGTCTCGATACAGAAGATCCCGAAAGCGCACGGATAAGAAGGGTTTATATATCAAATCTCAGCGCAGCCGGGAAAATAACCGAGATTTACACCGAGGATGATGATGATTATTTTGTTGTAAACGGCAAATCCTACCGCACGTCAAAGTCCTATTATAATACCTATAACGGCGGTGAAAGCTCCGGCTTTCCGCATTTAAAGACCGGTGATTATGTATCGCTGTATCTTGATTACGATGAAAGAATTGCATACATCGAATACGGTGCAGACCGCAAAGAGCTTTACGGTATAATGACCTACTGCCGTTATGATGAAACCGATGATATAGCATATGTGAGAATAATCGGCGAGGACGGCTCTGCCGGTACATATACAATAACGCGCACCTATCTTTCGCAGAGCGAACGGCTGGGAAATTATTTTTTAAGCTCCGGCACAAGAATTTTCCTCTATAAGGGCTCCCGCATGGATGCCAATACAGCCGACAGTGAACACTATACTCCTATATCAAGCCAAATCCTGCGCAACAAGACGGTTTATGACGCAGATATATTCAAGGTGAGCGACTATAGCAAGCCTACAGCGGTTTTGTTATACTATAACGATACCGATTATGAACTCAATGATGATGATTTGATGATTTTTATACGCAGCTCACGTCAGATTGTCAATGATGAAGATGATGTAGTATACGCCGTCAGCGGATATGTCGACGGCAAAGAAGTCGTAATTGAGCTTGCGTACAGTGAAACGCTTGCACCGCATAAAGGTGACATAATACGTTATCGGCTTGATACTGACGGACATATTGAAAAATGGAAAAAGCTGTGCGATTATGACAGCAATGAATTTGAGCATAACAGCATTTTTGACGAATACTTTTTTGCAAAATACGACAATATAGTCACGGTCAAAAACGGAGTTATAACCGTAGACTATGCCGGTCAGTATAAAAACTATAAGCTTGACGAAAGCAGCAGAGTTTACAATATAAGCATGGGCGTTAATTCGTTCAGGCTTGTGCCGGGAGATTTTGACGATATTGTGCGCTCCGATAAAATTTTCATAACCGCACGGGAGGGAATTACAGATGAAATCTATGTATGGAAAAATGATTAGGCTGCTGATCGCGCCGGCGCTTGTTATCTGTCTTGCGGCAACTGCCCATGCTCAGGAAAACAGTATAGAATTTACCCTGACCGCAGCCAACTGCGGCTCTGAAGCAATACAGGCAACAGCGGGCAGTGCAACGCTGAGCGCATCGGGCGACGGCGTTAATGCCGAAAAAATCAAATGGGATTCAGATCCGGAGCGTCTTTATCCGCGCATGCAGGGAAAAAATCTTAGCTCCGGCTGGCATATGGGCGGATACTGGCTGATAGAGTTTTCCGGTATAAATAAGCAGAGCATGAAGCTGAGTGCAGATATGTATTCAACCAAAAAAGCTCCGCGTGATTTTGAGCTTATGTACAGTACGGACGGAATAAGCTATACAGCTATCCCGGATTCCGCAGTCGCTCTTGACAATTCGCCCGCTTTCATGTATAAGGATTTTCCATTGCCGGAAACACTTAATAATGCCGAAAAAATATATTTAAAAATAATAATATGCTCGGATATTTCGGTCGGCGGAAGCAGCATCACAGGCATCAAGGACGGAAGTACCTATATAAATAATATAAAAATTTCCTATAACGGCTCAGAAGATACGCCTCCGGCTCCCACTCCGGAACCCGAACCGGAGCCGGAGGGCAGCAGAATTTTCTATCCGGCGCGTGAAAATATCTATTTTAAGAGGCTTCATGCTGAAACCGGCAGATATCGCTTTATTTTAAATAATGCTCACTGAACAAATGCGATTTTCAATCGCATTTGGAAAAATTATGACTATTGTCAAAATTTTTTGTGTAAAATCAAAGATTTTACACAGTTCGCATTGATAAAGTCTGC
>CAMFCK010000153.1 GCA_945948775.1 uncultured Clostridia bacterium | reverse complement strand
AGATACTCCTCTGTTCTTTTCTGTAATGCTGCACATAGGTACTCTTGTCGCAGTTTGCATAGTTCTCCGCAGAGAGCTTGCCGCGATTTTCCGCAAGCCTTTTTCAAAATTTACCCTGATGCTAGTGCTTGCCACCGTACCAACGGTTATTATTGCTCTGATTTTTAAGCTCGTGCTGAATGACGCCTTTGAGGGCGCATATCTCGGTTTTGGCTTCATGGTAACCGGCGTAGTTTTGTACTGCATGGATTTCTTTCCCGAAGGAACGCGCGAGCTTTATCAGATCAATGCCCGCGACGCCATCACAATGGGCGTTGCACAGGGGCTGGGAACGTTGCCCGGAATTTCGCGCAGCGGCATCACAATAGCCGGCGGCAGTATTACCGGCCTTACCCGCGACGCGCTGGCCAGGTTTTCCTTCCTTATGAGTATTCCTGCAATCCTGGGCGCGCTGGTGCTGGATTTATTCAATGTAGATTTTGCCGCGATCTCCGCAGGAACGGCGGGAATAACCTGGCCTACCGTTCTTATAGGAACCGCGGTTGCCGGAATCAGCGGTTTTTTTGCCGTCAAATGGCTTTTGAAGCTGATAACCACCAAATCTCTGCGTCCCTTTGCATATTACACGTTTGTTCTGGGTTTTTTGTGTGTCGTTGATAAATTCATTACACATATTGTGTTTTGATTTTTTGAAACCACAACATAATTTTTCGCGGCATTCCGCATATTTTCCGTTCCCTATAACAGACGCGCCGGTTAATGTTTCACGTGAAACAAAAGCGTTTCTGACTGGGTTTTTACCGTGATGTTTCACGTGAAACAAAAGCATTTCTGACTGTGTTTTTTGCCGTAATGTTTCACATGAAACATTACGGTATTTTTTTATAAAAACACTTTTCATATCATACAAAATACATTATAATACACATATAAAATATGTGAGGAATTCAGATGTCGGTAATAATAGCAGTTTCAAATCAAAAAGGCGGAGTGGGCAAAACAACAACCTCCGTTAACCTCTCCAGTGCAATTGCCGCAACGGGCAAGAAAACACTGCTTGTGGACCTGGATCCCCAAGGAAACGCCACAAGTGGTATGGGGATAAACAAAAAACAAGTCAAACAAGGTACCTATGAGGTTTTATGCGGCAATGTAAGCGCCGAGGACGCCATCACCAGGACATGCGTAAAAAATATGGATATGCTCCCTACCGGGATGGATCTGGCCGGCGCCGAAGTAGAGCTGCTATCCCGCAGCAAAAGAGAATATGTGCTTAAAAACGCGCTGGAGCCTATCAGGGACAATTATTCCTTTATTATAATAGACTGTCCCCCATCGCTTACGGTTCTTACACTTAATGCGCTGACCGCCGCAGACAAGGTTCTGGTTCCCATACAATGCGAGTTTTATGCTCTGGAGGGCCTGGGTCAGTTACTTAATACCGTTAAGCTGGTCAAGCAGCATCTCAATCCAAAACTTGAAATAGACGGAGTTGTATGCACCATGTTTGACGGGCGCACAAATCTGTCCGCACAGGTGGTGGAAGAAGTAAAAAAGTATTTCAGCGACAAGGTTTACCGCACCGCCATTCCGCGCAATATACGGCTGGCGGAGGCGCCCAGCTTCGGACTTCCGATAGATGTTTTTGACTCCTCCTGTCCTGGAAGCGATGCTTACAGGAGACTTGCCCAAGAGGTTATAAACAGAAATGCCCAATTTGACAGGTAAACAAAAATACAAACTGAAAAGGTGAAATAAAATGGCAAACAAAAACAGAGGACTCGGCAGAGGCCTGGACGCACTGTTTTCTCAGGGAGAAAGCGTGCTGGAAGCGGCAGAAACCAAAAAAAGCGAGGACGGAAGCTATATCATTGAGCTTCCTATATCACAGATAGATATCAATAAGGAATAGCCAAGAAAAAGCTTTGACGATGAATCCATTGCGGAACTGGCTGCCTCCATTAAAACAAACGGTCTTCTCCAACCTATAGCTGTAACAAAGGAGAATAACCGCTATACCATTGTTGCCGGAGAGCGCAGATACAGGGCGTTCAGGCAGCTTGGTTATGAAACAATACCGGCAATAATAAAGAATCTTACCCGCCAGCAATCAATGGAGCTTGCGCTTGTTGAAAATATACAGCGCAAAGACCTTAATTCCATTGAAGAAGCCATGGCCATCAATTCCCTGCTGCAGGAGTTCGGATACACACAGCAGGAGCTTGCTGAGCGGCTCGGTAAAAGCAGGTCGGCCCTGGCCAACTCAATACGACTGCTCAGTTTGCCTGAAAGCATTAAAAAGATGGTCAAAAGCGGAGAACTGACCGAAGGTCATGCAAGATGTCTTATACCGCTCCCGGAAAAGCTGCAAAACGAAGCTGCAAAAAGTATAGTTGATAAACAGCTTAATGTCCGGCAGACCGAAGCTCTTGTAAAAAGCCTGCTTGCTCCCGCAAAGGAAAAGGCTGCAAAAAAAACCTTTGCCGAATTAAATGAAGCACAGGACAGCATCCGTCGGTGTCTGGGAACAAAGGTCTCAATTACCGGGACACCTAAAAAAGGCAGAATTTTAATAGAATACTATTCAGCCGATGAACTGGAAAATATTATTGATATTTTGACCAATAACAATTTCTAACGGTGTACGTGTAGGAAATATCCCCAACCACAAAAACCCAAACAAGAGAAAAAGTATGGGACAAACGTGGTTTCCAAAATCATGGACTACTAAGGACATCCGCCACGCAGGAGAACACGTGGCGGGGTTAAAGGGAAATCGTCACGTACCGGATGGAAAGGCTGTTTATGGTGTTTATAAAAGTGTTCGTGTCGGCGTAATAAGAACAAATGGCAAAATTGCTACTGTGTTCCCCGATGCTGACCAAAGCTCAGTATTGAAGAAACGGAGAAAATAATATGAATATCGAACAACTTAGAGGGGTTATCGAACGCAATATGGCTCTCGATCCTAACGATGACTTCGGTACAGAAAAATGTTGGGAAGAAATGACGGCAATTCTTTCAGAAGATATAGTTGCTACCCTTCATTATTTTGAAAACGAATGTACGGATGAAGAGTTCTATTGGCTTGGTGCAGTGTTTGAGGATGTAGCCGAAAAGACACAAAGCAAAGAACTGATACAAGTGCTTCGCAATCGTCTTACAAAAGTCACTCCCGAAACATATTGTCAACAGAACCTTAAAAACGAGCATATGAGAAAATGGGTTGACTATACTGAATATGTACGTGGCTTGAGTGTCGATATTGATTTTGCCGAAGGCAAAATTGATGAATAAACCTCGCACGGCAGGGACTTGTTCTCTGCCGTGTTTTCTTCTCGTCGAGTATCAGGTCTTAGCAAAGTATAGCGCAATGTTAATAATGGGATATTTCAAAATGTAACTATGGATAATATTTTATACAAGTTGCATTTTTAAACCCACTGACATCTTTTCGCTGAAAGTGTCATAGTGGGTTACACACTTTGAAAAGGTGTGTAACAAAAAACAGCATAGCTAATAGCTATACCGCAAAACGCACATCAATTATTTAATT
>CAMFCK010000152.1 GCA_945948775.1 uncultured Clostridia bacterium | reverse complement strand
AAGGCAAAATACTTTGAATCTATACCAATGTCAGAATTCGGCAGCGTAGAGGACGTTGCTAATGTTGTTGCATTCTTAGCAAGCGACATGTCATCCTATGTGACCGGACAGGTTATAAACGTTGACGGGGGACTTGTTATGTAATATATGCTGCCGTACGGCGGCTTATGCCATTGAAAGGAGGTGACAATAGTGGAGTTTGAAAAGGTTAAGGCAGTTGTAGTGGATCAGCTTGGTGTTGATGAGGCTGATGTAACAATGGAGGCTTCTTTTGTTGATGACCTTGGTGCGGATTCGCTGGATATTGTAGAGTTGATAATGGGATTGGAGACGGAATTTGATATCGAGATACCCGATGAGGACGCAGAAAAGATATCGACCGTAGGCGATGCTGTCAATTACATCAAGGAGAGAGCATAATGCCGGAAACAGCTATGTGTGCGTCGTATTCTGCGGCGCACATATGCGGCTGTCTGTTTAATGATAACAAAAAGACTGTAACGTCTTGTTTTATATATTTCAGCAAGCATTTTTGAAAGGAGAGTTATCCCGATGAAAAGAGTAGTCATAACGGGTTTAGGCGCGATTACCCCTATCGGTAATAATGTCGGCGAGTTCTGGGAAGCGGCAAAAAGCGGAACCAACGGCGTCGGCGAGATAACAAAATTTGACGCAAGCGGATTTAAGTGCAGAATTGCGGCGGAGGTCAAGAATTTTGATCCTACTGCTTTCATTGATAAAAAAGAAGTTAAAAGAATGGATCAGTATACGCAGTACACGATGGTTGCAGCGGCGGAGGCTTTTGAAAGCTCCGGACTTGACATGAAGAAGGATGCTTGGCGCAGAGGCGTCATGACCGGCTCCGGTATCGGCGGCATACAGACATTTGCAGAACAGCACTCGGTGTTCATGGAGCGCGGCGAGGGCAGAGTAAGTCCGTTTTTCATTCCGATGATGATTTCCAATATGGGAGCGGCTCAGGTTGCTATAAAATACGGTTTGCGCGGTATAAACTATAATGTTGTATCTGCGTGCGCGTCAGGTACTCATGCAATCGGCGATGCTTTTCGCCAGATACAGTACGGCTCCTGCGACGCGGTAATTGCAGGAGGCGCTGAGGCTGCTGTTACGCCCCTTTCGCTTGCAGGCTTCTGCAACATGAAGGCGCTTTCAACCAGAAATGACGATCCTGCAACTGCATCAAGACCTTTTGACGCGGAACGCGATGGCTTTGTAATGGGAGAAGGAGCAGGCTATATCGTGCTTGAGGAGCTTGAACACGCAAAGGCGCGCGGCGCGAATATTATATGTGAAATGGTCGGATACGGGGCAACAGATGATGCATATCATATAACCAGTCCTATTCCTGGCGGAGAAGGCGGCGCAAAGGCGATGAGTCTTGCCATTGAGGACGCAGGAATTACGCCGGATAAGGTTGACTATATCAATGCACACGGCACATCTACTAAGTATAACGACAGCTTTGAAACCTCGGCGATTAAATCGGTTTTCGGCGAGTATGCCAATAAGGTTGCCGTAAGCTCCACAAAGTCGATGACCGGGCATCTTCTCGGTGCGGCAGGCGGTATAGAGGCCATCGTATGTGCGAAGGCAATTTCGGACGGCTTTATACCTCCGACAATTAATTATAAAAACCCCGATCCCGAATGCGATCTTGACGTTGTTCCTAACGTTGGCAGAAAAGCCGATGTGACATATGCAATGTCCAATTCACTTGGATTCGGCGGACATAACGCAACTATTATGTTTAAAAAGTACAAGGACTGATATTTGCTTTGTGAGGATTATGCGCTTTTTTGCGTATAATCCTTGCTTGGTTTTTTTGAATATTGAAGCCTTGGCTTATTTTGCCGTGTGTGAAGCTGTTTTTTCACAGGGCAAAGCAAGCCAATAATTTGGAGGAAACAGTATGACTGAATTTGAGAAGAGCATTGGCTATTGCTTTAAAAACAAAAAGCTGATAGAAAGAGCGCTGACGCACAGCTCATATGCCAATGAGCGCGGCAGAAAGGATAACGAACGCCTGGAATTTTTAGGTGACTCTGTGCTGGGACTGATAACCGCTGAGTATCTGTATATGCGGCTGCCGGAATCGCATGAGGGAAGCCTTACAAAGCTAAGAGCGTCGCTTGTATGCGAGCAGTCGCTGTTTGAAATTGCAAAAAAAATCAGCCTGCCGGATTTTATACTGCTTGGCAACGGAGAAGAATATACCGGCGGCAGACAAAGACCGTCGGTGGTGTCCGACGCTTTTGAGGCTGTGCTTGCGGCAATTTACCTTGACGCCGGCTTTGAGAGCGCAAAAAAATGGCTGCTTGCTCTGATGCAGGACGCCTTTTCAGACGCTCTTTCAGGCAACCGTAACCGGGATTACAAAACCGAGCTCCAGGAGCTGATACAGAGCAGACATTCCGGAAAACTCAGCTACCGCGTCAGTGCAGAGCACGGTCCCGACCACCGAAAGCGTTTTGAAATTGAGGTTCTGCTTGACAGAACTGTAATCGGAAAAGCCGAGGGCGCAAGCAAGAAGGAAGCTGAGCAGAGCGCGGCGCGTATGGCGATTGAGACATTATGAGATACTATAATATACCTATTTTTGTGCCGCATTACGGCTGCCCGTTCGACTGTGTTTTCTGTAATCAGAAGCATATAACCGGCGAAAGCGAAAAGGTCGATGCAGAGCGCACTAGACATATCATAACAGAGCATTTGAAAACTCTGCCGATAAGCGGCAAAAGAGCAGAGGCGGCATTTTTCGGCGGAAGCTTCACGGCGATAGCTCCTAAACTGCAGGAGGAGCTTTTGGCGGCGGCGTATGAGTTTGTAAAAACCGGGGAAATTGACGGAATACGGCTTTCCACGCGCCCGGATTTTATAGATGATGAAATAATGCAAAGGCTCATGCGCTATGGCGTGACTGCGGTTGAGCTGGGTGTGCAGTCTATGGATAACGGTGTGCTGCGAGCCGCAGGACGCGGCCATACCGACGCGGACGTTGTGCAGGCGGTAGAAACTATCAGAAAGTATCCGGTCGAATTGGGCTTGCAGATGATGACGGGACTTCCGGGTGACGACGGTACGCAGTCGATATATACGGCTGAACGGATCATTAGCTTAAAACCGGATTGCGTGAGGATCTATCCCACGCTTGTTATACGCGATACAAAACTTTGCAGGCTTTACGAAAACGGTGCATACCGGCCGCAGACGCTTGATGCGGCGGTGAGCCTTGCGGCGGTGCTGTTGGAAAAATTCAGAAGCAGTAATATCAATGTAATTCGTATCGGACTTGCCGCAACAGAGGAAATCTCGCCCGGCGGCGCGCTTGCGGCAGGACCATATCACGCTGCGTTCGGAGAGCTTGTTGAGGGCGAAATTTATTATAATAAAATGCAGAGCCTGTTAAACGGCTCACACTTTGCGGAATTTGCCGTAAACCCGTCTGAAATTTCAAAGGCGATTGGCAATAAAAAGCGCAATATCAGGCGTTTTGCAGACAGAGGTATCAATGTCAGGCTTATACAGGACGCGGATATACCAA
>CAMFCK010000151.1 GCA_945948775.1 uncultured Clostridia bacterium | reverse complement strand
GTTTTTCCGTCTTTTGCTCTATCTGCGGCTGCAAAGCTTCCTCTTTTTTCGGCGTCAACTCTATCTGCGGCTTTTTTTCAGGTTCAAAAAACGCCTTTTTCTCATATGCGCCAAAGCCGCCTCTCTGCGACGGCAGCTTTGCCTGCGCCCACCCTTGCGCCTCACGAGGAAGCGTAACAGGCTCACTTTCAGCAGGTATTTCCGGTTCTTCCGCTGCTCGCTCTATCTCAGGCACATGCGGCAAGGCATAAATTGCATTTTTTACAGCGTGATAAACCGCGCGATAGATTTCGCTGTCATTTGAAAACTTCACCTCAAGCTTAGTCGGGTGTACGTTTATATCTATTTCATGCGGATCAATTTCTATATTAAGCGCCGCCATCGGGAATTTGCCTATCATGATCTGATTTTTATAAGCCTCCTCAACGGCACGGGTAATTACGGGACTTTTTATATATCTGCGGTTGATGAAATAGCTCTGATAGCCGCGGTTCGCACGCGCGCTCTCGCCCTTTCCGGCAATGCCGGTCACATGTATCCCCTCCATCTCATAGTCCACGTCAATTGCCGCCTTGGCATATTCTCTGCCGTAAACCGCGTACAGAGCATTTTTCATATCGTTGTCGCCCGGCGTAAAATACTGTTCCTTGCCGTCCTTTATCAAACGGAAGGATATTTCGGGATGCGCAAGTATAAAGCGCACCATTATATCGGCAATATAACCTGCCTCTGTCGCGTCCTTTTTCAGAAATTTCATTCTTGCCGGCGTATTGTAAAACAGATCGCGCACAACAATTGTGGTACCGTCTGCCGCGCCTGCTTCGCAGCAGTCTGTAAGCTCTCCGCCGCAGAAGGTGACCTGAGTACCCGCTTCGTCATGCACACGCTTTGTGATGAGCGTTATCCTTGAAACGGCACCGATGCTTGACATTGCTTCGCCGCGAAAGCCCAGCGTATATATTGCGTCCAGATCGGAGGCGGTCTTTATCTTGCTTGTCGCATGGCGCAGAAAACACAGCTGCGCATCCTCCCGGCTCATTCCGCAGCCGTTGTCGGTGACGCGCATAAAGCTGCCGCCGCCGTGCTCTATCTCAACAGATATAACCGTTGCTCCTGCATCTATTGCATTTTCCACAAGCTCCTTCACAACCGATGCCGGTCTTTCCACCACCTCACCGGCAGCTATCTTATTTGAAAGCTCAGTCGGAAGCTGATTTATAATACCCATTTATTCACTTCCCTTCTGTGCAAGCGGCTACTGTGCGTCAATTTCCTTTGCCTTTATGCAAAATTCATACAGCTTGTTCATAGCCTCTATCGGCGTATATGTAGTTACGTCAAGACGCGCAAGCTCATCGCAAAGCGCCGCCTGTGCCGCCTCTGCCATGCCGAACTGCGCGCTTTCCTCCTGCTTTTCAGCTTTTGGGGCACCTGTTTTGATTTCTCCGCCGCTTTCTATGCTTGACAAAACCTGCTTTGCGCGCTTTATCACTTCGTTCGGCACTCCTGCAAGCGCCGCCACCTCAATGCCGAAGCTGTCGTCTGTACCGCCGCGGACAATTTTTCTCAGGAATGTTATATCATCACCGCGCTTTTTGACAGCTATTGAATAGTTTTTCACGCCCTCAAGCCGCTGTTCAAGCTCGCACAGCTCATGATAATGCGTTGCAAACAGAGTCTTTGCGCCCAGCTTCTTTTTGTTTACCACATATTCCGCCACCGCCCATGCGATCGATAAGCCGTCAAAGGTCGAGGTTCCGCGTCCTATTTCATCGAGTATTATAAGCGAATTTTTAGTGGCGTTCTTTAAAATATTAGAAACCTCCACCATCTCAAGCATAAATGTACTTTGTCCCTGTCCGATGTCATCCGACGCGCCTACGCGTGTAAAAATCCTGTCCACTACTGAAATGCGCGCATATGACGCAGGAACAAAGCTGCCTATCTGCGCCATAAGCGCTATAAGCGCATTCTGCCGCATATAGGTGGATTTTCCTGCCATGTTAGGACCTGTTATAATCAAAAGGCGGTTATCATTGCAGTCAAGCTGCGTGTCGTTAGGCACAAAAACAGTGTTCCGCTGCATACGCTCAACCACCGGATGTCTGCCGTCCTTAATTATCATTTCGCCGGTTTGTGATATTTCCGGCATGGTATAGTTATACTTTGCCGCAGCTTCTGCAAGCGATACAAGCGAATCGGTCACAGCTATTACCTCGCATACCGTTTTCAGTCTGTCGCCGGCATTATCGACAAAGGCGCGCACCCTCGCGAAAAGCTCCGATTCAAGCGTCAGAATACGCTCCGAAGCGGTCTGAATACGCTCCTCCAGCTCCTTCAGATGCGGCGTTATAAAGCGCTCGCAGTTTGTAAGCGTCTGCTTTCTTATATAATCCTCCGGCACGCTTTCAAGGTTTGAGTTTGTGACCTCAATATAATATCCGAAAACCTTGTTATCCTTAATGCGCAGACTCTTTATGCCCGTACGTTCGCGTTCTTTCTCCTCTTCCTCCGCTATGTATGCCCTGCCGTTTTTCAATATACTGCGAAGCTCGTCCAACTCGTCGCTGAAGCCGTCGGCAATAACCTTTGTGTTCTCCTTAACGGCAATGGCAGGATCCTGCTCGATAGCGGCATCAAGCAGTTCAAATACATCCTGCATAATATCAAGCCTTGAATACAGTTCGCACAGCATATCCGTTTTCGCTCTGCTCATTATATATTTAAGCTCAGGCAGCAGCATAAGCGATGCGCGCAGCGATGCCAGATCGCGCGGTGAAACGCTTTTTAACGATACTCTGGTCATTATTCTGGAAATATCGTATATGCCGTCAAGAGTATGTGCAATATCCTCGCGCAGCATAGTATTATCCTTCAGTTCGCCCACGCTGTACAGCCTTTTATTGATCTCAATCGGATTGATAAGCGGCTTTTCCAGCCATTGTCTGAGCCGGCGCGCGCCCATAGAGGTTTTTGTCTTGTCCAATACGCCCAAAAGCGAGCCATGTTTTGCTTTATCGCGCATGGTCTCACAGATTTCAAGATTGCGCCTTGTAGCTAGGTCGATATCCATATAATCCTGTAAGCTGTAAATATTCAGACAGTCAATAAAGTCTATACTGCTCTTTTGTGTATGCATAAGATATCTTAAAAGCCCTGCGACCGCGCAAATCACATCATTTTCCAGTCCCACAGCCGATTTCTCGCCGAAATGCGACGCGCTCAGTCCGTCGTCTATGAAGAAGCTCTCCGGCTTTTCCTCACTTTTGCGGAGCAGCCGCGAACGGAATGCCTCCGCAAGCTCCTGCTGCGCCGGCTGATTGGTAAGAATTTCGCTCGGCTGATAGCGCGCCATTTCGTTAATTGCGTCCGCCGGGGTATCCGCCTTTGCCGCGAACACCTCGCCCGTAGAAATGTCGCAGAATGCAAGGCCGTAGCCTGTTCCCTTATAGCATACCGCCAGATAATTGTTGCTTTTTTCATCGAGCATATTTTCATCGCTGAGCGTACCGGAGGTTATAACGCGTACCACGTCACGCGCAACAAGTCCCTTTGCAAGCTTCGGATCCTC
>CAMFCK010000150.1 GCA_945948775.1 uncultured Clostridia bacterium | reverse complement strand
AATCCAACCTAATTTCTCGCAGTCTCCAGCGTGTAGACTTTTGTCTACACGCTGAGATATTTTGAGAACAAAATATCTGTTTGTGGTGCAAGGATTTTTTCATATTTATTCAAAAAACCTTGCAGCATAATAATCAAAAAATGTTTATGTGTCGCATAGCGACAACATTTTTTGATTATTCGGCAGTCATTATATAGGACTTCATAGGGGATATCCGGAAAAATAGAACGGACGAAACCCTTGCCCGGTGGTGTATGTGGATACTCCACGGGTGATTTTCGTTCGTAGTTCAAGGGCATAAACACAGAAAATCCGTCTTCTTGGGCGGATTTTCTGTGTTTAATCGTTATTTTGTTTTTTTCGACACACTAAAGCAAGTAAAATCAAGGTTTTTGCCCTTGAGTGCTCCGGCGACTTTTTTTACATTCCTATATTTACTATCCGCAGATTTTCTCAATAAGCTGCGCAAGCTCGTTTGCCTTTTTGTTTATGTATTCCGGATCCTTGCCTTCTATCATAACCCTTACAAGCGGCTCTGTTCCGGACGGGCGGATAAGTACGCGCCCCTCGCCTGAAAATTCCGCTTCAAGAGTGCTGCACGCCGCCGCAATTTCAGGGAAGTCCATATATTTGTTCTTATTTTCCAGCTTAACATGAGCATTTACAAGCACCTGTGGCAGCACCTGCACTATCGACGCAAGCTCGGACGCCTTTTTGCCGCTCTTTTTAAGCACCGATAAAAACTGCAGCGCACTCACCAAACCGTCGCCGGTAGTGTTATGCTCTAAAAATATGATATGTCCCGACTGCTCGCCACCTATCACATAGCCCTTATCAAGCATCTCCTCAAGAACGTACCTGTCGCCGACCTTTGTGCGCGGAATATTTATGCCGAGCTTTTCTCCCGCGATAAACAGACCAAGATTGCTCATAACCGTTGCAACAAGCGTATTGTGCTTGAGCTTGCCTTCGTCCATAAGATGCTTTGCGCAGACTGCCATAACCTGATCTCCGTCGATTATATTTCCCTTTTCATCTACAGCCAGCATACGGTCTGCATCTCCGTCAAAAGCAATGCCTATATCCGCGCCGATCGAGGTGACATAAGCTTTTAAGCTGTCCATATGCGTGGAACCGCACATGGCATTGATGTTTACGCCGTCGGGCGTATTATGAATAGCCTCAACATTTGCGCCCAGCTTATTAAGCGCCTTGAACGCCGTTTCATAGCTTGCGCCGTTGGCGCAGTCGATTGCAATTTTCAGTCCGTCAAGACGGCAGTCAATGGTTGAAACTGCAAAATTTACATAATCCTCTACCGCATTATGATTGGTTGCAACATAACCCACCTCGCCATGAGTCGGCAATTCCCCGATGCTCTTTCTGCCCTCAATGTAATCCTCGATTTCGTCCTCTATTTCGTCTTTAAGCTTATAGCCCTCCGAATTAAAGAACTTGATACCGTTGTATTCGCACGGATTATGCGACGCTGAAATTACAACGCCCGCGTCCGCCTTATAAAGGCGCACAAGATACGCCACCGCAGGAGTAGGTATAATGCCAAGCGGTATCACCATTGCCCCGACCGAGCAAAGCCCCGCCGTCAGCGCCGCCTCCAACATATCGCCCGATTTGCGTGTATCCTTTCCGATTATTATGCGCGGACGTCTGCCGGAATTTTTCGTCAGTACATAAGCGCCGCTTCTGCCTGTGCGGAATGCAAGCTCCGCTGTCAGATCACGGTTCGCGATTCCGCGAATACCGTCTGTCCCGAATAATTTTCCCATGATCACACATACCCTTTCTTTAAACTATTGCTATTATACAATATTTTTCTGGCAATGTAAAGCAATTTTGAAACTTTCCGCGTTAAAGTATATTGAAGATAGCAGGCGAGGAATTTCCCGATAACCGCTCGATCAGCACAACAACCGCCGCACATCTTGCACGGCTTTCCGCGACTTCATCCTCCTCAACAAGGCATACAAGCTCGGCAAGCGCACGCTGAATATCATAAATATCGCCGTGGTCGGCAATCGCGCCGAGAATTTCCTTTTTTTGGTCTACCAAGCCTATAAGCTCAAGCGTTGTATCCTTCGCCTTATCAAAACTTCCTTCTTCTATTGCGCTTTCTATGCTGTCTGCATATGCGTTCATCTCATCAGCAGTTTTATTCACATATTTTGTATACACAAACGCGCCTGCGGTCAAAAGAACCGCAACCGCCACAGCCGTTATCATGCTCCTCATTTTATATCACTCCCGTTATCATGCCGCTGTACACGCTGCATGGCTTTTTCTTTTTTCTGCAAAAGAATTGTTCCGTCCTCCGCAAGCTCTGCAAAAAACACATCCTTTATCTTTTTTATTCCGCGCCGCGCAAGCTCCTCTCTCAGCCACTTCTCATTTTTTCCGGCGCGCCTAAGCTCGGAAAAATTTACATCACCGTCCAGAATAATCATGCACGGCAGATTTGTTCCGCTTACGTTGGCAAGACGCATATCGCCGACAGTAACCGGCTGAAGCTCGGTCTTTTTTATCACGCTGAGCTTACCATTCGTTTCCAGCACCGCCACACGCACATCGTTTATCCCTGCGCATCCGCTTATGCGAAGCTGTTCCTCTAAATCAACCAGGCTGAAGCGCAGCTTTCTCAGTTCACTCTCAAGCACCTTTCCATCATAAATCACAATACTTGGCTCGCCGGTGAATATCTTTCTCACCCATGCGCTCTTCAGACAGAAAAAAGACATGAACACCTCCGCTACCAGAAGCGTCAGCACCGGCACAATGCCGGATAAAAGCGGTATATCAACCTCCTGCATCGGAATTGACGCGAGGTCGGAAATCATAATAGCAACCACCAGCTCGGAGGGCTGCATCTCGCCTATCTGACGTTTGCCCATAACCCGCATTGACGATACTACAAGAAAATATAAAATCAGCGTTCTTATAATAGGAATTACCATGCTCTGCGCCTCCCTGTTGAGCTAATATACCCTTTTTTAGAAAAAATATACTTTACTTTCTCTTACGAAAGTGCTACAATTAAAGAGAATTGATCAAGGAGGTCCGCGCTAATGAACGAGAAAATCAAGGATGAAAATATGGAAAAGCTGATGCGCGCCATACTGACGCTTGAAACAGAGGAGGAGGTTTCAGGCTTTTTTGAGGATCTGTGTACAGTATCCGAGCTGAAATCCATGAGTCAGCGGCTTGCAGTTGCGGTGATGCTGCGCCGCGGCGAGGTATACACCGACATCGCGGCAAAAACCGGAGCCTCTACGGCTACAATAAGCCGCGTGAGCAGATGCCTCAGCTACGGCTCGGACGGATATAATACCGTCATAGACCGTATGGAGGAGAAAAAACTGATATGACTAAATATTACCTGGCGGTCATTATCGTAACCGCCGCTGTTACATACATTATCAGAGCGCTGCCTCTGACCGTGTTCCGGCGCGAAATAAAATCGCGGTTCCTGCGCGATTTCTTTTACTATATTCCCTATTCTGTGCTTGGAGCCATGACCTTTCCGGCAATTTTATACGCTACGCGCAGCGTTATTTCGGCGGCGG
>CAMFCK010000149.1 GCA_945948775.1 uncultured Clostridia bacterium | reverse complement strand
GAAACGCCGATTGATATTCTTATGTATGAAAACGATTTTCATAATCTGAAAACAATCTTGAAGGCTCAGGTCGCCGGAACGGATTGGCAGGGCATGATTTTAAGACCGTCGCTTGTTGAGCCACAGACCATTGCAAAGGCTGTGCGTGACGCTGAGTTTTCAGATTTGCCGGAGTTTATGCGTGATACTGCGGCTGAGGCATATAAGCTGCTTACCTCTACAATGGACGGACAGCTTGCTGAGGTACTGATTGATAGAAATGAGCATCTTGCAGTGCTGAATCGCGCAAAAGCCGAAAAAAACGATTTTCTGATCAGTTGGGCGGAACTTTTATGTACGCTCACAAATATGAAAACCGCATGGCGGTGCGCTGTCAGCACAAAATCTCATGATTTTGTGAAAAATGCGCTTGTTCCTGTAAACGGAACCTGTGCGGATGCGCTTATTGCTGCAGCAGGAAACCTTAGCGCGGTGAAGGAGATCATAGTTGCTCGTTTCCCCGATGCTGATATTTCAACAATCGGTGCATTTGAACGTTGGTGCGACAATAAGAGACTTTCCTATGTTCGCACAGCAAAGGGACAGAGCTTTGGATTTCTGCCGATACTCGCATTTCTTGTCGGGAAAAGCTTTGAAATACAGGCTTTGCGAATAATCATCTCCTGCAAGGAAAACGGAGTTGGAGAGCAAGTCATACGGGAAAGGCTGCGTGATATGTATGTATAAAATAGGAGTAATCGGAGACTATGACAGTATTTGCGGCTTTGCGGCCCTGGGGCTTGATATTTATCCTGCAAACACGCTTGATGAGGCGCATGAGCTGCTTGTAAGACTTGCAGGCGGCGACTATGGGATAATATACATTACAGAACAGAATATATCAAAACTGGAGGACGTAATGGAGAAATACCGTGAACAGCAGACGCCTGCTATTGTGCCGATTCCCGGCGTCCGCGGTGCAAACGGATTCGGGACGGCGCGTGTAAAGAAGTATGTTGAGCAGGCGGTCGGCTCGGATATAATATTTAACGACGAGGCTTGAGTATTCAAAACTTGCCGGGAAAGGATAAGACATAAATGAGCAATAAATGCGGAACTATAAAAAAGGTGTCCGGACCGCTTGTAATAGCAAGCGGTATGCGTGACGCAAATATGTATGATGTGGTGCGTGTGAGCAGTCTCGGACTTGTCGGGGAAATTATCGAGATGCACGGCGACGAAGCGTCAATTCAGGTATATGAGGAGACGTCAGGCCTCGGACCGGGCGAGGAGGTAATTTCGACCGGCGCGCCACTCAGCGTTGAGCTTGGACCGGGACTTATAAGAAGTATATATGACGGAATACAGCGCCCTCTTGACGCAATAATGGAAAAGGCCGGTACAAACCTTGAGCGCGGAATCAATGTTCCGGCTCTGCGACGCGATAAGATATGGAGCTTTAAGGCAGATATGACTTCCGGACGCGTTGAAGCGGGTGATATACTCGGAACGGTTGAGGAGACCGACGTGGTACTGCACAAAATCATGGTGCCGCCCGGCTGTGCAGGCGAGCTTTTAGAGCTTAAAAGCGGCGATTATACCGTTACAGATACAATAGGGAAGATAAAAACTGACAAGGGCGATATATATGAGATCACTCTTATGCAGAAATGGCCGGTGCGTGTCGGTCGTCCTTACCGTGAAAAGCTGTCGCCTGATGTGCCGCTTGTTACCGGACAAAGAGTAATCGATACGCTCTTCCCGATAGCAAAGGGCGGTGTGGGAACTGTTCCCGGTCCGTTCGGAAGCGGAAAAACTGTTGTTCAGCACCAGCTTGCTAAATGGGCGGACGCGGATATAGTTGTATACATCGGCTGCGGCGAGCGCGGAAATGAAATGACCGATGTTTTGAATGAATTTCCGGAAATAAAGGATCCGAGAACCGGAAAAACACTTATGGAACGTACCGTTCTGATAGCAAATACCTCTGATATGCCTGTTGCGGCGCGTGAGGCAAGTATTTATACAGGTATCACTATTGCAGAGTATTTCCGTGATATGGGATATTCTGTAGTGCTTCTAGCAGATTCTACATCTCGCTGGGCTGAGGCGCTTCGCGAGATGAGCGGTCGTCTGGAGGAAATGCCCGGCGAGGAGGGCTATCCGGCATATCTGGGAAGCCGTCTTGCAGGCTTTTATGAAAGAGCCGGGCGTGTGGTCTCGACAGGCAGCGATGCAAGGATTGGCGCGCTGAGCATTGTCGGCGCAGTATCACCGCAGGGCGGCGATATTTCCGAGCCGGTTTCACAGGCTACGCTTCGTATAGTAAAGGTCTACTGGGGACTTGACTCCTCACTAGCATACAGCAGACACTTCCCGGCAATAAACTGGCTGAAAAGCTATTCCCTTTATATCGATACGATGGAAAAATGGTATGCCGAGAATATATCGCCGGACTGGATGCCGCAGCGTCACCGTATAATGGCGCTTCTGCAGGAGGAAGCGGAGCTTGATGAAATCGTAAAGCTGGTCGGTATGGACGCGCTTGTTGCTTCAGACAGACTGAAGCTGGAGGTTGCACGCTCTATTCGTGAGGACTATCTGCATCAGGATGCATTCCATGAGATAGATACCTATGCATCTCTTGAAAAGCAGTGCATTATGATGCGCCTTGTGCTGAAATTTTATGATTTGTCAAGTGCTGCGTTAAAGGACGGAGTTAGCATAAATAAGATAGTTTCTATACCTGTGCGTGAGCGTATAGGCAGAATCAAATATGTAGCGGAGGATAAGGTCGAGGCTGAATATGACTCTATTGTTGCGGAGCTAATGGAAGAGCTCGACGCGCTGAAGAAGGAAGGTGAAGCGGATGCCTAAGGAATACAGAACTATACAGGAGGTCGCCGGTCCTCTTATGCTGATAAAGGATACAAGCGGCGTAACATATAACGAACTGGGCGAGATAGAGCTTGCCAACGGCGAACGGCGCCGCTGCAAGGTTTTGGAGGTAAACGGTTCGGATGCGCTTGTGCAGTTGTTTGAAAACAGCGCAGGTATAAATCTGTCCGACTCCAAGGTACGGTTTTTAGGTCACGGAATTGAACTTGGCGTTTCAGAGGATATGCTCGGACGAGTGTTTGACGGTCTCGGACATCCCAAGGACGGCAAGGCGGAGATAATTCCGGACAAGCGTGCGGATATTAACGGAACGCCTATGAATCCGGCGGCGCGTAATTATCCTGAGGAATTTATTCAGACCGGAGTAAGCGCAATTGACGGACTTAACACTCTTGTGCGCGGACAGAAACTTCCGATTTTCTCCGGAAGCGGTCTGCCGCACGCAAATCTTGCGGCGCAGATTGCACGTCAGGCAAAGGTGCGCGGTACAGATGAAAAGTTACCTTTGAGGAGGCAAACTTCTTTATTGAGGACTTCAAGCGTACCGGAGCTATGGAACGTACGGTACTGTTTATAAATCTTGCCAACGATCCTGCAATTGAGCGTATCGCAACGCCGAGAATGGCTCTTACTGCTGCTGAATATCTTGCGTTTGATCTCGGTATGCATGTACTTGTCATAATGACGGATATTACTAACTATGCTGACGCGCTGCGTGAGGTT
>CAMFCK010000148.1 GCA_945948775.1 uncultured Clostridia bacterium | reverse complement strand
TTTAACAGTATAAAGAACACTTGATTCGTATTTGTCCGGTTTCACTTTTATGCTATTCATATTCTGTTAATATCCCATGAAATATTGTGTTTCACTATATTCGCAGGCACTCCGGCTATAACAACGCCGTCTTCATCAAATTTCCTTGTCACAACTGCACCTGTGCCTACTATACTATCCTTCATGATGTGTACTCCTTTATTTATAAAAGCTCTGTAACCAATCCATACATGATCATCTACCACTATATCTGCTGACGGATTAATCCGTTGTCCTGTACCGTCTAATATCGAGTGACTGTCACCTGTCCTAAAGACAATGTCCCCGGACAGCAGACAATGTTCTCCCAAAAAAATGTTTGTGCCCTCTATTGCCGCAAGCTGTGCTTTGCCGGCAAACAGGCAATGACTGCCTATTGTAATATGATTATTGTTATTTTCTATGCAAAAATCCACATTATGAGCAGCCGTCATATCACCGATTTCAATAACATTGTCATTTCCAATAATTGAAAACCGACAGCCTTTTAAGAAACATTTGCTTCCAACAATTATTTTGTTATTATTGCCACATATAGAAATATGATTATTTCGTATAAATGCCTCTTTCGCCTTGATTTCATTTGAGCTGCCGCGAATTTTCTTTCGGTTTAAGCCGCTCAAGCTGTACAATACAGCGGAAATATGCAGCATAGACGGATAACGTTTAATAAATCTTTTCCCAAAATCAAATAATTTCATTAAAATGCTCCATAATTATTTTATAATGCTTCTTTGTACTGAAATTTTCCTCGATATATTCCCTTGCCTGAATCACCTTTTCGGTACTGTCTGCATTTACTGCCTTATCGATTAGTGATGTAAAATGCCTGCAATCACTACTTTCGCACCACCAGCCGAAGCCTCCGTTCTCTATAACCTTTCCAAGATCTGTATTGCTGTCAGTACATGCTATCACCGGCATGCTGTTTTGCATATATGACAGCAGCCTTGACGGAAAATTTGGTATCGTAAATCTATGGTCCAAAAATATCAAGCCTATATCACACGCTGCAACAAGCTCCTCATACTCCGGCTTGGGCAAGCCGTTTATCAGCAAAACATTATGAGGATTATAATTATCGGTATATGCTTTCAGCTTATGATACTCCGTGCCGGTTCCGCATATAACAAAAAATCTGTCCGGCTTGTCCGCATTATCCTTCAGGCATTCTATAATAAACGGTATATCCTGCGGCTTGCCAAGATTGCCGCCGTAAACAAATACTTTTACATCTGACGGGATATTATACTTTAGTCTGATTTTTTTTCGGTTATCTGCATTGATTCGGGTTGACACAGGCTCGATTGAGTTAGGAGATATATGGACAATTCCTTTGTCAAGCTCCGGATTGTGCTTTATAACATAATCGACATTTGCCTGCGACATACATCCAATCAAGTCTGAGTTCATATAAAGCTGCTTTTCTTTGTGTCTGAAATACTTATAAAATACGCTTTTCTTTCCAAACATTCCCAAATCAACCGCGTTCTGAGGGAATATATCCTTCAGCAGCAAGTATGATTTTGCACCATCACGATTTTTTATATATTTAATAACGTTTGCAAATGTTATAGGCGGTGTGGAATACATGACTAAAGCAAACTTTATATTCCGATAATACTTTTTTATTGCGCTCATGAACTGCTTTTCAAGAAGGATTGTGGATATTCCCTTTTCAATAATATTCGTTTTTTGTAAATTGCCGACTTTAATCCTAAGAACCGAATATCCGTCATATTTTTTGAGATTTGTTTTTTCTCTCATTCGCCGTTCGGAGGGAGCGACAACCGCTACATTATGGCCATTAGATACAAATGACCTAAGTAAATCCGAATAAATTCCTCTTTGACTCAAGTCGTATATACCGGTCATAGTTAAAAATAAAATATTCATTCTATTCCATCAAATCCAAAATGTCCTTAACGGTTACCATCTTCTTAATATCCTCGCTAGTAATCTTCTTCCCGAATTCATCGTCAAACATTACTATCAGCGAAAGCTTTGTCATAGAATCCCAGTTGTCCAAATCAGTAAGCGCTGTATCCTCACTGATTTCGTCTGTCTCTACCTCAAGCGTTTCCGCTAATAATTCCATCTTTTCTGCTGTTGTCATTTTTCATTACCTCTTTCTATAATTTTATTTATGATGACAGTCTTCCGCCGTCAATGTCTACACATGAACCTGTTATAAACTTTGCCGCATCACTCAAAAGATACACTATCATATTTGCCACATCAATCGGCTCTCCTATGCCAAGATACTGTCTTTGCATAATATTTTTTGCATCTTCGCTCTCGCCGCTGTTATTTAAAAACTGCTGATATATTTCAGTCTTTATCAGCGCAGGATTTACTGCATTTACTCTAACCTTTTTATCTGCAAGTTCTTTTGCAAGGCATCTTACAGATGCGTCCATCGCCGACTTTGAAGCACAATAAGCAGTTTTGGTTTGATTTCCCTGCTTTGACGATATCGAGGATATTCCGACAATGCTCATGCCTTCATTGTAAGCATTTTTCTTCATTAAGCAACGTATGATCTCTACAAATGAAAAATAATTGATTTCCATTACTTCTCTGAGTGCGGCAGGCTTTAACAGCTTCAATGGTCTTGTACTTCCAACTCCGGCACTATGTACAAAACCATCCATTGCTCCTCTTTCGGAAACAACCATTTTTATAAAATCTTCAATTTCATCTACTTTACTCAAATCAAACGAATAATAAGCATGTCCGTCTCCCTCAAGGTTAGACATTGCCTCTTGCAGCCTTACCTCATTTCTTGCAACAAGCACAACCTTTGCACCAAGCTTGCTGCACAAAATTGCTGTTTCTCTGCCCATGCCCGATGAGGCTCCGGTAATAAGTATTTGTCTGCCGGTCAAATCCACAATATTATACATTTACATATCCTCCGGCGAATTAATGATTCCCTCTGCAAAATATTCATCTGTTTCTATAACCGGATAAATATCTGCTGTATTGATTTTTGCTGACAAAACTCCCCACGAAAGACCAACGCCAAATCCACACATTAATACATTCATTTCTCTGTCTTCACTGCATTTACCATATGCATCGCACAGCGTTAACGGTATTGCCGGCGCTGAAGTGTTTCCGTATCTGTCAAGGCACAGCGGCATCTTTTCCATATCTATCTTCAATTTTTTTGACAGCTGCTTATGTATGAACTGGTTTGCCTGATGCATTGCGTAACAATCATAGTCCTCAACTGTTGTTTCTGTTCTTTTAAAGAAGTCCTTAATAGCTCTGGGTACATCAGTAATAGTAAAAGCAAATACATCTGTACCGTTCATGTTCGTGTTATACAGGGTTCTCGGATTCCCATCCGGCCAAATCATTGGCTCGGGTGAGGCGTTCATATTCCGGAAACCTCCCGCAGGTGCCATTATAGCTTTATATCCATTCCCATCTGAACGAAGCAAGCCTTTAATTTCTCCCAGCTCCTCTGTTTTTTCTAAAAGCGCTGCTGCTCCCGCGTCACCGAAAAGCATAACAGCTGATTTATCATTCTCATTGACCATTTTTGTCAAAGATTCTCCAACTATTACCAAAGATTTTTT
>CAMFCK010000147.1 GCA_945948775.1 uncultured Clostridia bacterium | reverse complement strand
TTCAAAAGGCGTTCGTGTTTTTGAGGTGAGCGGCAGTATTGACGGTGTTTTAGATAAACTTATAGAGGACAAGCTGTTTTGATATAGACGGAAGCTATAAAATGCTCTAAGGTATATGAATTAGACACATCCTTACATTCATGATAAAATAATATAAGATAACCGTTAAAAGGAGTGAGATACATATAATGAGTAATATAAAATTAAAAAATAATCTGGAAGATGCTTTAAGCGAAGCAAAAAAGATTATAAGTGAAATCAAATATGGTTCTGTCACTCTTATTGTTCAGGACGGTGTGGTTATTCAAATTGAACGTCAGGAAAAGATACGGCTAAAATAACCGGATTATTTAAGGAGGAATCCTATGGCAATAAGAGCGGCGGCAGCCAGCACGGACGGAAAGGTAATAAACTGTCATTTCGGAAAAGCAAGTAATTTCTTGATTTTTGAATTAAGAAACGGTGAATTTCAGTACATTGAAACAAGAAATATAAAGCCTTGCTGCAACAGAGGTGAGCATGAAGACAGCGCGCTTGAAAATGCAGCAAAGCTGCTTGCTGACTGCTCAATAATACTTGTGAGCAAAATCGGAATATCGGCAGCCGATTTTCTGGAGAGCAGAGGGTTTGCGGTTTATGAATCACCTTTTCCGATAACTCAGTGTCTTAAAAAGCTGGCGGCAGAAACAGAGGTGGAATAAATGGCAATTAAATACGAAGAGCTTACAAGCAAGCATCCATGCTTTGCATTAGGGAAAAAAGGAAGCAACGGAAGAATACATCTTCCTATAAGCCCCACTTGCAACATTGAATGTAAGTTCTGTGACAGAAAAATCAACGATTATGAAAAACGCCCGGGTGTGGCGAGGGCGGTTATTAAGCCCGAAGAGGCAATCGGAGTTATAAGGCGTTCTCTGGAGCTTTGCCCTGATATAACAGTAGCGGGCATTGCCGGTCCGGGAGATACGCTTGCTTCCGATTATGCTCTTGAAACATTTCGTTTAATAGGTAAGGAATTTCCCGATATCATTAAATGTATGAGTACAAACGGACTTTTGCTTGCGGAAAAGGCAGATGAGGTAATAAAAAGCGGTATAGATTCTTTGACAGTAACGGTTAATGCGGTTGATCCCCAAATAGAAGCTAAATTAAACGGCGGTATTCTTTATCACGGGGTTCATTACCGAGGTGTTGAGGCGGCGGAAATACTGATTAAAAATCAGCTTGAAGGTATCAGGCGGGTAAGCGCTGCAGGTATTACAATAAAAGTAAACACAGTGTTTGTGCCGGGAATAAATGATGAACATATTGAAGAAATCGCAAAGACGGTAAGCGAGGCTGGTGCTTCAATCTATAATATTATTCCGTTGATTCCTCAAAATGAACTGTCAGAATGCCGCGCTCCTTCCTGTCAGGAAATTGACGGAGCACGGCAGAAATGCGAAAAATACATAGATGTTTTTCGTCACTGCCAGCGCTGCAGGGCGGATGCAATAGGCGTTCCGGGCGAAAAGGATTTCGGAGAGCAGATATATCTGAAAAGAATATCAAGAAAGGATACCTTTTCACACGGTTAATATTGATTTCAGAAAAAGAAGATAAGGCAATACCGCACAAAGATTGTGCGTCAGATGCGCTGTCAATTTTTTCGTCAGATTGTATAAAAAGCTCGCAGGCATACTGTCGTATGTCAAAAGATTTTTGTACAAGATGACGGGAAAAGTGCAAGAAGATGGCGTGCAAAGCCGTTAGGCGGTCTTTGCGCGGTATTGCCTTGAATGAAAGGACGAAAATAAAATGGCAAAGGAATTAAGACAAATAGCAATATACGGAAAAGGCGGTATAGGCAAATCAACTACAACTCAAAATCTTACAGCCGGACTTGTTGAAAGAGGAAAAAAGGTCATGGTTGTCGGCTGCGATCCGAAAGCGGATTCTACAAGACTCCTTTTGGGCGGTCTTGCACAGAAAACGGTTCTTGATACACTCCGTGAAGAAGGCGAGGATATCGATCTTGATTTAATATTGAAAGAAGGTTTTAAAGGAACACGCTGTGTTGAATCAGGCGGCCCTGAACCGGGAGTGGGATGTGCAGGAAGAGGAATTATTACCTCTATAGGTCTTTTAGAGCGTCTCGGAGCATATACAGAGGATTTGGATTATGTGTTTTATGATGTTTTGGGTGATGTTGTCTGCGGCGGTTTTGCGATGCCGATCAGAGAGGGCAAGGCGAAGGAAATCTACATTGTTGCAAGCGGTGAAATGATGGCTCTTTATGCTGCAAACAATATTTCAAAGGGTATTGCAAGATATGCCCGTCAGGGTGGTGTGCGCTTGGGCGGTATCATATGCAACAGCAGAAACTGCGACCGTGAGGCTGAGGTTGTGCGTGCGTTTGCAGAGGAGCTTGGGACACAGATGATACATTTTGTTCCCCGCGACAACGTGGTGCAGCGTGCCGAAATACGCAAAAAAACGGTTATAGAGTTTCAGCCTGAGGCTCATCAGGCTGACGAATACAGAGAGCTTGCGAGGAAAATTGAAGAAAATACAAAATTTGTAATACCAAAACCGATTACACAGGACAGGCTTGAGGAAATTTTAATGGAATACGGACTTATAGAAACTCTTGAAAATGATTATAGGATATAACATAAAAGGTTGTGAATACTATGGCAAATTTTGATACACTCAGAATCAGAGCCGGTTATAACTCTGAAGAACATAACTATGCGGTAAATGTTCCGATTTATCAGACAGCCTCTTTTGATTTGGGGAGTATAGACCGAAGTGATGCCCTTTGGGGACTTGAGGAAAACGGTGCGATTTACACAAGAGTAGGCAATCCTACTGTAACAGTGCTTGAGGATAGGGTAAAGGCATTGAATGGTGCATATGCGGCACTGGCGCTTGCCTCCGGTATGTCGGCTATCTCATACACGGTACTGGCTCTGACCGAGGGCGGAGGAAATATAATTGCCTCCCCATCTCTTTACGGCGGCAGTGAAGATTCTTTTTCGCATTTTTTTCCGAGATTCGGCGCAAACATTAAGTTTGTAAAGGATAGGTTTGATCCGTATTCGTATGAAGCGGAAATTGACGATAAGACAAGGGGAATCTACATAGAATCTATCAGCAATCCAAACGCGGAGCTTTATGATATTGAGGCGATCGCAGAAATTGCGCATAAGCATGATATTCCCCTTATCGTGGACAATACGGTTGCAACACCGTATCTCTTAAATCCCTTTGAGTACGGTGCGGATATTGTAATATATTCTGCAACAAAGGCTCTCGGCGGACACGGAAATACTATTGCGGGGCTTATTTTGGAGAGCGGTAACTTTAATTATGACCGGGAGAAATATCCGCAGTTTTATGAAAAATCGTACAAAATAAAAAGTAAACAGGGTGTTTTACGCTCACCCTTTGAGGTTGATCCGAAATCACCGTTAATTATTCATCTCAGGGCCTTTTATCTTGAGTTTATCGGAGCGGCATTAAGTCCTTTTGATGCATATCTGATATTGCAAGGACTTGATACCATTTCGGAGCGTGCAGATAAGGAAACAAAAAACGCAGAAAAAATAGCAAAGTATCTTGAAGGGAAAAAAGAAGTTGAATGGGTAAATTATCCTA
>CAMFCK010000146.1 GCA_945948775.1 uncultured Clostridia bacterium | reverse complement strand
TATTGCAGAGGAGGGACAGACGCTGCTCGGCATACGCGAGGTGCCTGTATATCTTGACTGTATCGGAAAGTCCGCGCGCGAGGCACGGCCGCATATATGTCAGGTAATAATCGGAAAAAATCCCGAAATTTCCGATTTGATGGACTTCGAGCGCAAGCTTTATATAATCGGCAAGCGTGCTGAGCGTGAAATACGCTACAGCGACAGCGGCAATGATAATTATTTTTACTTTTCTTCTCTTTCGGCAAGGACTCTTGTTTATAAGGGAATGCTTACACCCGATCAGGTAAGCGAGTTTTATCTCGACTTGAAGGATCATGATATGAAAACCGCGATTGCTCTGGTTCATTCGCGCTTTTCAACAAATACCTTCCCAAGTTGGGAGCGCGCGCATCCGAACCGCTATATCATTCATAACGGAGAGATCAACACCATCCGCGGCAATGTGAACTGGGAAAAGGCACGCGAAAAGATGTTCCGTTCAAAGGAGTTCGGCAGCGATATGGCAAAAATATATCCTGTCATTAATGAGGACGGCTCCGACTCTGCAATGCTTGATAACTATATTCAGTTTGTAAATCTTTCCGGCGTTTCGCTTGCACATGCGGTCATGATGACCATTCCGGAGCCTTGGGAAAATGATTTTAACATGGATCCAAAAAAGCGCGCATTTTATGAGTTTAACTCCTGTGTTATGGAGCCTTGGGACGGTCCTGCCGCAATAGCGTTTACAGACGGCAGAATTGTCGGCGCAACGCTCGACAGAAACGGACTGCGCCCGGCAAGATACTATGTCACCAATGATGAGGTAATCTTAGCCTCCGAGGTTGGTGTTGTCGATGTGCCGGAGGAAAGCATAATCAAGAAGGAGCGTCTGCATCCCGGAAAGATGCTGCTTATCGACACCAAGGCAGGAAAAATAATCGATGATGACACCTTAAAGGCAAATGAAGCGAATAAAAAGCCGTATGCGCAGTGGCTCAAAAATAATCTTGTTGAGCTGAAGGATCTCAAAGCAAAAACGAGCGTCGAAGGCGCCGACTGGCATGAGCTTGTCCGCCAGATGCGTGATGCAGCAAGCTCTCACATAAACCGCGACCTTATTGTGCGCAATCTTCTTGATGTTGAGAATATGTTTGCAAACCGCTACAATGACTTCAAGGATCCCGAGCCGCTTTTAGTGCGTCAGAAAATTTTCGGCTACACCTGGGAGGATGTCAATACCACAATCAAGGGTATGACGGAAAAGGCTGACGATCCCATCGGCGCAATGGGTATTGATTCTCCGCTTGCGGTCTTGTCCGAAAAGCCGCAGCTGTTATATTTCTATTTCAAGCAGCTGTTTGCGCAGGTGACAAATCCGCCTATTGACGCTATCCGCGAGCAGATAATCACCTCGACATACACGCTTTTCGGCTCGGAGCGCAATCTGCTTGAGCCAAGCGAAAAGCGTAATACGCACAGACTCGCCTATTCTTACAAACGAGGAGCTTTTAAAGCTGAAAAACGTTGACTTGTCAGGCTTTAAATCCATTACTATTCCGATTCTGTTCGCCTCAGGAATAAAGCATGACATGGAAACCGCCTGTGATACCGTGTTTGAGGCAGCGGATATAGCAATTGAAAACGGATGCAATATCCTTATCCTGTCAGACAAGGGTACAGGCGCGGCAAAAGCGCCTATTCCTGCGCTTTTAGTTGCGGCAGGTCTGCATCATCACCTTATCCGCAACGGTACGCGCATGAAAGTCAATATTATACTTGAATCGGGCGAACCGCGCGAGGTTCATCACGCAGCTGTTTTGATAGGCTACGGTGTAGACGCAATAAATCCTTATCTTGCATATGAGTCAATCAATGAGCTTATCAAGGGCGGACTGCTTGAAATGGATTATGACGAGGCAGTTTCGCGTTATAAAAAATGTCTTACAAAGGGCATTGTAAAAATCATGTCCAAAATGGGTATTTCCACCATTCAAAGCTACCGCGGCGCGCAGATTTTTGAAGCGCTCGGAATTTCTCAGGCGGTAGTAGATAAATACTTTACCGGAACAACCACGCGCATAGGCGGTATCGGCATAGAGGAAATCGAAAAGGAAGCACTTCTCCGCCATGTCGCAGCCTTTGACAAAGTAAAATCTGATGACGCTCTTGAAACCGGAGGTCATTTGAAATGGCGTGCCAAGGGCGAATACCATATGTTCAATCCTGAAAGCATATACAAGCTGCAAAAGGCATGCCGCACAGGTGATTACAAGCTTTATAAGGAATATGCTAAAGAGATGGACGCACATTCCGAACATCAGTGTACCATACGCGGTCTGCTTAATATCAAGACCATCGACAAGCCTATTGCAATAGATGATATTGAAAGCGTTGACAGTATTGTAAAACGCTTTAAAACCGGTGCTATGTCCTACGGCTCAATCAGCAAGGAAGCTCACGAGTGCCTTGCAATTGCAATGAACCGTTTAGGCGGCAAATCCAACAGCGGTGAGGGCGGCGAAACACCCGACCGCTATCAGAAGGAGAAAAACGGCGATTCGCGCTGCTCTGCAATAAAGCAGGTTGCTTCCGGACGTTTCGGCGTGCATATCCATTATCTTAACAATGCGAAGGAAATTCAGATCAAAATGGCCCAGGGCGCCAAGCCCGGCGAGGGCGGGCATCTGCCCGGCGGAAAGGTATATCCGTGGATTGCCAAGGCAAGACACTCAACCACCGGCGTAGGACTTATCTCTCCCCCACCACACCATGATATTTACTCGATTGAGGATCTGGCGCAGCTTATTCACGACCTTAAAAACGCAAACCGTGACGCCCGTATCAGCGTCAAGCTTGTTTCAGAAGCAGGCGTCGGCACAATTGCAGTCGGCGTTGCAAAGGGACGTGCGGACGTAATACTGATTTCCGGCTATGACGGCGGAACCGGCGCGGCGCCGCGGACAAGCGTACGCCATGCAGGACTTCCGTGGGAGCTGGGCGTTGCGGAAACGCATCAGGCTCTTTTGATGAACAATCTCCGCAATCGCGTTGTAATCGAAACGGACGGCAAGCTGCTCACAGGGCGCGACGTTGCCGTAGCAGCGCTTCTCGGTGCAGAGGAATTTGGCTTTGCTACAGGACCGTTGATAGCAATCGGCTGCGTAATGATGAGGGTATGTAATCTTGATACCTGCCCGGTAGGCGTTGCCACGCAAAATCCTTACTTGAGAAGCCGCTTTGCCGGCAAGCCCGAATATGTGGAGAACTTTATGCGCTTTATCGCACAGGATCTGCGTGAGTGGATGGCAAAAATCGGCGTAAAGACAGTCGACGAGATGATCGGACATGTCGAGCATCTCAGTCAGAAATCTCTTGATGGCAGCAAAAATTGGAAAGCTCAGGAGGTGGATTTATCCAGTCTGCTTCATCAGCCAAAGATTTGCTCGAACGATTTTGAACGCTATCACAATGTAAATCAGGATCATGAGCTTGAAAAAACTATCGACATGAACACGCTGCTGCGCCTGTGCGAGCCGGCGCTTTCCTCCGGTAAAAGAATTGAGGCAAAGCTTGGCATCACCAACCGTAACCGTGTGACCGGAACTATACTTTCCTCAGAAATTGCGCGTCGTTACGGCGAAAAGGGACTGCGCGAGGA
>CAMFCK010000145.1 GCA_945948775.1 uncultured Clostridia bacterium | reverse complement strand
GCTTTGCATATTCCTTCTGCCATTCCGGACGCGACCTCGCGGCTTACAACGCCATGCGCGTCAATATCCTCCTGCGCCACGCCCAAAAACTTCACCTTTGCTCCGTTTGCATAGGTGACCATACTTAGCTCCAGCACCTCGCTTGAACCGGCAAAGTCGGTCAGAAGCTTGGTAAACATCCCTCCGGTGCAGCTTTCCGCCGCAGAAATTTTTAATCCTTTTTCACGCAGAAGCCCTAACGCTTTTTCTATACATGCATTATCAAAATACCTCAATCCGGATACACCTCGATTTTCTCTATTCCCTCCATTGCCCTTTCAATAAGTTGCTCAACATCAAGCGCACTCTCGCTTTTTTCGATTGCCGCCAGTCTTGGCTGAGTCGTTGGATGCTTGGGCGTAAATACCGTGCAGCAGTCCTCATACGGCAGTATGGAGGTTTCAAACGTACCTATTCTGCGCGCACGGTCAACTATTTCATTCTTGTCCATGCCTATTACCGGGCGCAGCACCGGCATTTTGCAGACAGTATTTGTCACATTCAGCGCCGCAATCGTCTGGCTTGCGACCTGACCTACACTTTCGCCAGTTATAAGGGCGGCGGACTTATTTTTCACCGCAACTCGCTCCGCTATACGCATCATGAACCGGCGCATGATAAGCGTCATATGCTCCTCCGGGCATTTATCGCGGATCTCAAGCTGAATCTCGGTAAACGGCACAACATAAAGATTGACCTTTGAGGTATATCGCGCAAGTATCGAAGCAAGCTCAATAACCTTCTCCTTTGCCCTGTCACTTGTATAAGGAAAGCTAAAAAAATTCACCGCGTCTATCTCTACGCCGCGCTTTGCTATCATATGCCCTGCCACGGGACTGTCTATACCTCCGGACAAAAGCAGAGTGGCGCGGTTTCCTGTGCCTGTCGGCATACCGCCCTGACCGGCGCGCTTATTAAGCGTGCTGTAAACATACGCCGCCGTATCGCGGACTTCAACGCGTACAACGACCTGCGGCTTATGCACATCCACTATAAGTCCGGGATTGCTGTCATGCAGCTCTGCTCCGACTGTCTGAGCGATCTGTATAGAATCAAGCGGAAAACGCTTGTCCGAGCGCTTTGCCTCAACCTTAAAGCTCATACCCGGCTTCAAATCGGCTCCGCAGTATTCGCAGACGGCATTTTTTATGCTTTCAATATTCTTTTCACACACTCCGGCACGCGTTACGGACACTATGCCAAACACCTTCAAAAGCCTCTCGCACACCGCGTCAAGCTTCTCCTGCTCCGCTTCAATATAAATCGTTGCCTGAGCAATGCTGATATTAATTTCCGCAATATTTCTAAGCGCATTTTTGATATTTTTCATCAGAACACGCTCAAAAACCGGGCGGTTTCCACCCTTTAATATGATTTCGCCGTATTTTACCAGTACAACTTCCCTCATGAACAATCCTCTCATTCTAACGCATATATTTTCTGATTTTTGCGACCTCATCGCACAGTGCGCAAAGAGCAAGCTCTATGTCCGGCTCTGCCAGCGTATTGTCAAAGCTCATGCGTATAGCGCCCTCTATCTCCTTAGGCGTACAGCCCATAGCGCTGAGCACATGGCTTGGCATCGGTTTATTGGACGAGCAGGCGGAGACGGTTGACACATAAATCCTACGCGCTTCAAGCGAGTGAAGAAGTATCTCCGCCTTTATTCCAAGGAAGGACACATTCAGCACATACGGCGAAAAGCTTTCTCCGCCGTTATATTTCACATCGGGAATCCTTTCAAAAATCCCATCTTTAAGCCTTTTTCTAAGCTCCGCGATCCTTTCGCGGTTATCCGCCTTATGCACTCTTGCCGCCGCGCCGAATGCCGCAATTCCCGTCACATTCTCAGTTCCTGAGCGCATATTTTTCTGCTGTCCGCCGCCGATTATAAGCGGCTCTATCCTACCCTGACCGATATACAGTGCTCCGCAGCCCTTAAGCGCGTTGATTTTATGCGCGCTTACCGAAATCAAATCTGCTCCGAGCTTTTTCACCTGCAAAGGAAGCTTTGCATAGCTTTGTACTGCGTCTATATGAAAAAGAGCGTCCGGAGCACGCTCCTTTATAATTTGGCGCACTTCTTCCACCGGCTGCACAGTTCCCGTTTCATCATTCACGTGCATCATGCTTACAAGCGCGGCGTCTGAATCAAGCCTTTTATAAAGCTCGTCCAGATTTACCGTACCTTGTGCGTCAACGCCGATATAATCCACAAAAAAGCCCTCGCGCTCCAGCCTGCGGAAAGGCTCAAGCACCGACGGGTGCTCGATTTTGGTAGTGATTATATGCTTTTTTCTCGACGCTCTTGCTGCGCCGAAAATCGCCATATTGTTAGCCTCTGTTCCACCGGAGGTGAAATATATATTTTCCGGCGCAGCTCCCATTAAATCCGCCACGCTCTTTTTTGCGTTCTTAATTATCTTTTCCGCACCGAGTCCGAGCCTGTGCAGGCTGGAAGGATTGCCAAATTCCGCGCAGGCGTTCATCACCGCATCAACCGCCTCACGGCACGGCTTTGTCGTTGCGGCATTATCAAGATATATCACAAAAATTCCCCCAGACCACAGATGGTATTTTCATCTGCATAAAAAATCTCAATCTCTGCTTTTTATCACAAGTGCGCAGCCGGATTCTGCGCTTATGCTGCACTCCTCCGCCGTCATTACATTGCTTACGCCCCGCGCCGCACCGAAATGCAGCGTTTCTTTCGAAAGCGCGTAAAACAATCCCTCGGTCGTAACACCGCAAAGCTCGCAAAGCGGCAAAATTGATACCAAATCATTCTTTTTGCCTTTAAGCGTCAGCGTTTTATCCAGAAAATATATCTCATTTTTCTCATTCGCCGCACATGCGGAAATTCCCATATCCGAAAGCTTTTTTAAAAGCAGCATATTAGCAAAAGAATGGTCGGCGCGGCTTCCCATTGCGCCTAAAAGTAATATCTCGTCCGCTCCGCGTTCTGCTGCAATAGCCGCCGCCGCTTCGGTATCGGTTTCGTCCTTCATCACATTCAGACGTACTATCTCGTCCGCTTCATAACCTCCCGAAACAGAATCCATATCGCCTATCATAATATCAGGCTTTACACCGATTTTTTTTAAGTGGTCGTATCCTGAATCTGCCGCAATGATAAAATCGCCGCGACGCAGAAGTCCGGCAGTATACGCATAATCCTCTATGCTGCCGCCTGCAAAAATCACCGCGCGCATACAGCCGCCTCCATGCTGCGGATATTTTCTGCAATATTGCCTTTGAAAACCGCTGTACCGGCAACTATCACATTTGCACCGCAGTCGGTTACGCTTTTTACATTGCTTGCATAAATTCCGCCGTCAACCTCTATGTCAAAATCCTCGCCCTTCATACGGCGTATTTGCGCAATCTTTTCATTTACCTCCGGTATGTAGCTTTGTCCGCCGTAACCGGGGTGTACGCTCATCACCAGCACCATGTCCACCATATCAAGATACGGCTCTATAGCCGAAACCGGCGTTTCAGGGCATATAGAAATGCCCGCTTTCTTTCCTGCCGACTTGATAATGCTTATGCACTCCTCCGGTTTAGATCGGAAGAGCACACGTCTGAACTCCAGTCACGTTTCGGAATCTCGT
>CAMFCK010000144.1 GCA_945948775.1 uncultured Clostridia bacterium | reverse complement strand
GCAATTTCCTGCTTATCGACATCTATTCCGACTATTTCATCAACAATATATAATTCCTTGCCCTCAAGCTTATATTCCGCATCGGCTGCCGGACGGTACACAACAGCATATACCTGTTCTTCAGAAAGTTTACCCGGATCACTTACCGGCATCTCCAGCAATATTTCGCCGAAATTGCCCTTCTGAAGCTGAGAAAGCACCTCTGCGCGGCTTTCGGACACGTCTCGGCTCTGCCCTGCTGTCGGAGGAATCACCCTGACGGATGTTTCTGAAATTTCCTCCATCTGTGCTTCTCTCATCTCTCCGTTCTTTCTGACTCCCATATCGTAGAGAATTGCGTCCATATTTTCCTCATTGACTGTAGGTACAGGATTTATCTCCAGTCTTGAAAAAGCCAGTCTTACGCATTTGAAAAGATTCGCAAAAACGCCGTTTTCACGTCCGACTGCATAAGCTTTAAGCGCGCTTGCCGAAATATCAACCGTAAGCCCGACCGCATCGCCGGAAATCTCCTCGCGCTCATCGCCGCTTACCAGAGCAAAATTTCTGTTATCATAAAAGCTGCTTGCGGTAAGCGCCTCCTGCGCCTCCTGTACGGTCATGCCGCCAAGGTCTATTTCATCCATTATTACGCCGTGAGCTATTTTTTCATCCTCAGGAAGCTGCGCCGCTGCCCATACTGCTGCTGCCGCAATAACCGCTGCTGCCGCCGCTGCAGCGATAATCACCTTTTTATGCTGCACTGCAAAGCTTGCAAGCTTATTTTCCTTCTTCTCCAAATCTTCCACCCTCTCTTTTCCCTATTTCTTCGGGAAAAATTTTAAATAATCATCAAGATAACGCGAATATTCCGATAAAAACGCCTTAAACTCTCTGTTCTTTGACAAAATCACGAACGCAGTATGAACATTTCTCACAAAGCTACGGTCATAATCCTCAATTCCGAGCGTCCTGCCGAGAGGACACACCGCCTTTGAACGCGGATCGGTTATAACCCGTAGCCGGCCTTTGTCAAGGTACGGTGTAAGTGGGAAAATCCTGCACGCAAGCGGCCGCTGATACCGGTCGCATCCGCCGTTGCAGAATGCGATTTTCAATTTTTTTCCCACGCCGTTATAAGTATATGAAAAATCCGAGTTCTCAATGCGTATCCATTCCGACGAAAGCAGACTGTATACACTCGCCTCTCCCGGAAAAAGATACATACCTGCATCGTCGCCGCGGCAGCATGCCTTATCACAAAGTCCTCCGCAGTCAGCCTTGACAGGAGTTATACCATCAAACAGCCGGTACAATTGCAAATACAGATATGCAGAATTCATTTTCTGTTTCTCCTTAGCTTAAAATAGAACCATCACCCGGTTCGTATTACTTATTTTACCACACTGCCGCCGCAAAAACAATAGTTAATTGTATACAATTCGCGCAAAATCAATATTTATTTAAAATGCAGATTTATCAATAATATACTTAGAAGAATATACTTAGAAGCTTCACTATTTCATATTCACCAAAAAAATAACTTGACATGCCGGCAAAAGTAGTATAAAATATATCTATGCTTATTATTTCTTTAAACTATATGTTCGGGTATGTTGGATTGTTATAGTTTATGGAGAATTGTGCGGATACTCCGCTTGCTTTATACATAAAATTTAATAACCGGCATCGCCCGATGATACGTTTATACACAAATTCATACGGGGGTGACCAAAATTACTACTTTAGATATCATTTTGATATGTATTGCAGCATTATTCCTGCTGCTTACCGTCGCTGCCTTTTTTGTCGGAATCGCATACCGTAAAAAGATTGCCGAAGCGGAAATCGGCTCTGCCGAGGAGCATGCAAAGTCAATTGTTTCCGAGGCAGAGAAAAACGCAAAAGCCAAAAAACGCGAATTAATGCTTGAAGCAAAAGAGGAAAATCAAAAGCTGCGTTCTGTGCTTGACGCTGAGATCAAGGATCGCAGACGTGAGCTGTCACAGCAAGAAAAAAGGGTAAATCAAAAGGAAGAAAATCTCGATCGAAAGACCGAGGCATTGGAAAAGAAAGATCAAACGCTTAACCATAAGCTCAAGGAGCTTGAGAAAAAAGAGAGTGAAATTGAGTCGGTTAAAGCGGAACAACTCGCAGCGCTTGAGCGCATTTCGGGAATGACTGTTCAGGAGGCTAAGGACATGCTCCTTCGCGATATTGAAAGTCAGGCTCGGCTTGACGCTGCAATAATGGTTAAAGAAATAGAGCAGCAGGCAAAGGAAAACGCCGAACGTAATGCAAAAAACATTGTTGCGTCTTCTATCCAGAAGGTCGCGGCTGATCATGTGGCAGAAACTACAGTTTCGGTTGTAAACCTTCCGTCTGATGAAATGAAAGGCAGAATTATCGGCCGCGAGGGAAGAAATATTCGTACGCTTGAAACGCTGACCGGTGTTGATTTGATTATTGACGACACTCCGGAGGCGGTAATTCTTTCAAGCTTTGATCCGATACGCAGAGAAATCGCAAGAGTCGCTTTGGAAAAGCTCATTGTCGACGGAAGAATCCATCCGGCGCGTATTGAGGAAACGGTGGAAAAGGCACGCCGCGAGGTTGAGGCTTCCATTAAACAGGAGGGCGAGGCTGCAACCTTTGAAACAGGAGTGCACGGTCTGCATCCTGAAATTATCAAGCTTTTAGGTAAGCTTAAATTCAGAACAAGCTATGGTCAGAATGTGCTTAAGCATTCTATTGAAGTATCTCATCTTGCCGGCGTTATGGCGGGCGAGCTCGGCTGTGATATTACACTTGCAAAGCGTGCAGGACTTCTGCATGACATCGGCAAGGCTGCCGACCATGAGATTGAAGGCTCACATGTTACCATCGGTGCAGACATTGCCAAAAAATATAAGGAAAACAAGGATGTTGTACACGCTATTATGGCGCACCACGGCGATGTAGACGCAGAAACTCTCATCGCACAGTTAGTACAGGCTGCCGACGCTATTTCCGCAGCACGTCCCGGCGCAAGACGCGAAAATCTCGAAACTTATATCAAACGTCTGCAAAAGCTTGAGGAAATTGCCGACAGCTTTGACGGGGTTGACAAATCCTACGCAATACAGGCCGGACGCGAAATCCGCGTTATGATTAAGCCTGATGTTGTCAATGACCAAAGCATGATAGTCGTTGCAAAGGATATTGCCAAGCGTATTGAAGCGGAGCTTGAGTATCCCGGTCAGATCAAGGTTAGTCTTATCCGCGAAACTCGCGCAGTTGATTACGCAAAATAATAAAATGAATATTAACCGGATTCCATGTGGAGTCCGCTTTTACATTACAGATAAAGCAGGTGCATTTATGAAAATCTTAATGATAGGCGACGTGTTTGGACGGATAGGCAGAGATCTGTTGTTTGAATATTCCGAGCGCGGATTTTTCGGAGCAGATCTGGTGCTGGCAAATGCCGAAAATGCCGCTCACGGCAGAGGCATATCAAAGCCGGTATATGACGAGCTGTGCCGCAGCGGCGTTGACGGCTTTACACTCGGCAATCACACATGGGATTGCCGGGACATTATAAATATACTCCGCCATAACGATAACATTATCCGCCCGTACAACTTTGAAGGCGACGTACCCGGAAGCGGAAGCATGATACTTATCGCAAAAAACGGCATAAAGGTCGGCATAATAAATCT
>CAMFCK010000143.1 GCA_945948775.1 uncultured Clostridia bacterium | reverse complement strand
GAAGTGTACAGCACCGGTGATTTTACTGCGGTAATAAGACTTTCAAAACGCGAGCTTTGGGAACCCGGACGCGGCAGACTATATGATCTGACTATAAAAATGGGCAGCGACACGGTAAAAAGCTATTTTGGACTCAGAAGTGTAGGTATGGAGGGAATGAGATTTGTACTGAACGGAAAGCCACTGTTCCAGAGATTAGTGCTTGATCAGGGATACTATCCCGACGGTATTTATACAGCGCCGGACGATGACACGCTTGTAAAGGACATAGAGATTTCACTCGGACTAGGATTTAACGGAGCGCGGCTGCATCAGAAGCTTTTCGAGCCGCGGTTTTTATACCATTGTGACCGTATGGGTTATATGGTATGGGATGAATACGGGAACTGGGGCTTTGACTGCGCAGCGGACAATGCTCTTACGATATTTTTAAGGGAATGGCTTGAGGTGTTGTCACGTGATATAAATCATCCGTGTATAGTCGGATGGTGTCCGTTTAATGAAACATGGGATTATGTTGAGAATCAGCATAAAAACGAACTGCTTTCAACGGTCTATCGCGTGACTAAGGCGGCGGATCCGACAAGACCGTGCATCGATACCAGCGGGAATTACCATGCGGCTACCGATATATACGATGTGCATGATTATGAACAGTCGCCGGAGAAATTAAAAGGATATTTTGCAAAGATTGAGGAAGGAATACTTATAGATCAGACGGAGCGTATAGAACGTATGATGGGCAAGCAGCACTACAGCGGCGGACCGGTATTTGTGAGTGAATACGGCGGAATACAGTGGAGCGGTCAAAATGAAAATGGTTGGGGTTACGGCGATGCGCCAAAAACAGAAGAGGAGTTCATTGAACGTTACCGCGGTCTGACCGAAACACTTTTAGATAATCCGCAGATTATGGGCTTTTGCTATACTCAGCTTTATGATGTTGAGCAGGAGCAAAACGGTCTTTACACCTATGAACGTGAACCTAAATTTGACGCGGAGATTTTCAGAAAAATAAATATGCAAGCTGCGGCAATTGAAAAATAAACTCTAAAAAAGCAAATCAGAGATTGAAAAATCGCTGATTTGCTTTTTCTTTACATAATCGGTGAAAACAGGCGGAAGAAGCCTTCTTTTATGCGCATCAGCCGCGGACGGGCGGCATATTCTTCGTAAGTAAGCTCATGAGAAATACTCTGGTCATTTTCAAAAATTTTACGACATTGAACTGCTACCTCAGAGGAATACATAAATGCATTCAGCTCGAAGTGAAGCTGAAAGCTGCGTATATCAATATTCGTGGTACCGATAGTCGATGTTTTATCATCCACGACCATGGTTTTCGAATGGATAAAGCCGGGATGCAGGTATACTTTAATGCCGGCATTGAGCATTTCTTCAAGATATGAAAAGCTTGTATAATAAACATAAGGCTTATCCGGCTTGCCCGGAAGCATCAGCCTAACGTCAACACCGGAATCAGCCGCCATGACAAGCGCGTTTATGAAGGTCTGATCCGGTACAAAATTAATCATTCCACATTTAATTTCCTCTGCGGGAGAGTCGGGACCGCTGGCAACAATCTGCATCGGAAGAAAATTATTGGCCGATGCATCATTATTCTCTGAGAAAAGCGTGTCCAGCGTTTCGGACAGAGTATCGCGTGTTGAAAAATCCCAGTCAAGGCAGAAATACTTATACACAGACTTCACGCTTTCGCCGGTTATTCGCATATGTGTGTCGCGCCATGGGTTAAGCTTGCGTTTCCCCATGTAGTCGGCCCCGATATTCGTGCCGCCAAGATATGCGATTTTTTCGTCGATTACAACTATTTTACGGTGGTTTCTGTGATTGATTTTTGAAAGAGTAAAGATATTTACGGGAAAGAATTTTGCCACCTTTCCGCATTTGGTACGACTGAGTCTGCGGAAGAATTTGCGCGGAGTTGTAAAGCAGCCGATAGAATCATATAAAAACCGTACGTTTACCCCCTCGTTGGCTTTTTTTACAAGCGCGTCCATGATGCGATTGCCTATAGCGTCATCACGGATTATAAAGTAAAGCATATTTATTGAATGTTGCGCGCTCTCAATGTCTTTCAACAGCTGACGGTATTTGTCTTTTGCCTCAGTATAGATCTCGACAGAATTATTTCGGGTATAAATACTTACAAAAATAGCGCACAATGTCAAGGTCAGGTATATTCTTGACCGAGTCCATATCCAGAAAATCAAGCTGGCGATGCAGACGTTCTGCCATTTCCTCTCCGAATATCTGCTTTTCAAGGTAAATCCTGCGCGTACGGCGCTTCATGCCCAGTCCGAAAATGAGAAATACCACAAGGCCTCCTATCGGCAAAAGCAAAAAGCAGAGTACCCATGCCATACTGACAATAGGATCGCGGCGCTGAAAAAAGACTATTGCTATTATAAGCATAAAGTTGACTATATATGAGAATATCAGAATATTTTCAAGTGTCAGCACAGCTTTTTCCTCCTTTTAAAACAGAAAATCAGCGCGATAATCAATATGGACATTACCGTGCCGGAAAAATCAATAAAAACATCGCTCACCTGTGAGCCGCGTCCGTCATAAAAAAGCTGAATAAACTCATCACAGCAGGCAGTGAGCAGTCCGAAAAATGCTGCATATACCGCGCCGCCGCTAAGACGAAAGCGTGTGTTTTTGAAAAAGAGCGTAAGAAATACGCCCTGCGCAAAAAACTCTGTGAAGTGTGCCGCTTTGCGTAGAAAATTGTGCGTTACCGAGAAGTGAAACTTTTCGGTTATTTGCGTAATGGCAAGTAAAAGCCCGCCGCTTATTTTGGAAGACTCATCTGCGGTCTGCATTGAGTTGGAAAAGATAAATACTGTTATGAGCAATGCCAGTATCAGGTAAATATAGCTCTTTTTCATTTGATATTGCCTTTCAGGTAGAAGATATTTGCCGCTATGAAAGCCGGAGCTTAAAGTCATTATATGAGAAGCTTTTTTGTATATTACATATGCCCTGTTCGTTCATGACAGCAATAGCGGGAAGCGGCATACCGTTAAAGGTATTGTTTTTGACCATTGAATATATCGCCATGTCCTCGAAAACCAGCCGGTCACCGGGCTTTAGCGGCATATCGAAGGAATAGTCGCCGATTATATCGCCTGCAAGACAGGTAGGACCGCCGAGACGGTATGTGTATGGCTTTTCGCACGGCATTGCCGAGCCGGCAAGTGGCGGACGGTATGGCATTTCAAGCACGTCCGGCATATGACACGCGGCGGAGGTATCCAAAATCGCATTTTTAATCCCATTTTCCGTCACGTCAAGCACACTACTAACCAGATATCCGGCATTAAGAGCAACAGCCTCACCCGGCTCTAAATAAACGTCCAACCCGTACTTTTTTCTGAAGTCGGTTATAAGCCGGCATAAAAGTTCAATGTCATAATCCTCGCGGGTGATGTGATGACCGCCGCCGAAGTTTATCCACTTTATTTTGTCAAAATGCTGTGAAAAGTTCGCTTCAACTGCTTCGAGAGTCTGCGCGAGCGCATCTGAATTTTGTTCGCACAGAGTGTGAAAATGAAGCCCGTCAACATGCCCCGGCAGATGTGTAAGATTTGCGGCGGTTATACCGAGCCGCGAACCATATGCGCACGGATCATAGATTTCATGTCCCCTTTGAGTTGAACATT
>CAMFCK010000142.1 GCA_945948775.1 uncultured Clostridia bacterium | reverse complement strand
CTGACAGGGGCATTAAAGGACAACGCAAAGGCAACCGTGGTTGGAGAAACGACCTTTGGTAAGGGCATTGTTCAAAGAACTTTCCCGATGGCTGATGACACAGGCGTAACGGTTACGGTGGCGCGGTACTATACTCCGTCCGGAGTGTGCATACACGGAATAGGCATAGAACCGGATGTTTGGTGTTCCTTGCCTGAAGGAACGCAGATGTCGGATTATACAGTAGAGGATGATCCTCAGATTGCAAAGGCAGTCGAGGTTTTATATCAGCAGCAGTAATTAAACGGGCGGTATTGAGTATTTCGATACCGCCGTTTTAGATTTATACTGAAAAGAAAATTTATGAGGTGATGGTATGCTGGCGCAGATAAATTCCTGCGGTCTTTTAGGCATTGACGGTTATGCGGTGCGTGTTGAAACAGATATAGGAAACGGACTGCCGCACTATGATATAGTTGGACTGCCGGACGCGGCAGTGCGTGAATCGAAAGAACGCGTACATGCAGCTATCAAAAACAGCGGCTTTGGTTTCCCGGCAAAGAAAGTGGTGGTTAATCTTGCGCCTGCGTCTTTAAAAAAGGAAGGTGCGTCTTATGACCTTCCGATAGCAGTTTCAATATTATGCGCGACAAATCAGCTTTGCGTGCAGGAACCCGACAGGACAATGTTTATTGGAGAGCTTTCGCTTGACGGATGCGTATACACCACGCGCGGAGTGCTGCCTATGGTTATATCATCGCGTGAAAGAGGCTTTACCGAGTTTTTTGTCCCGGCAAAAAATGCAGCTGAAGCATCTGTGGTTGAAGGCGCAAATGTGTATCCGGTTGAATCGCTTAAGCAATTGCTTGACCATTTTACCGGCACGCAGAGGATAGAAAGGTGCAGATCGGATATTGGCGGCATATTTATGAATAATGCCTCTAAAACGCTTGATTTTTGTGACGTCAAGGGACAGGAAAATGTGAAAAGAGCGCTTGAGATAGCTGCCGCGGGAAATCACAATGTACTTATGATAGGACCTCCCGGCAGCGGAAAAACAATGCTTGCACAGCGTATTCCGGGAATATTGCCTGACATGACCTTTGAAGAAGCGCTTGAAGTAACAAAAATCCATTCAATCGCAGGAACGCTGCCGGCAGATATGCCGCTGGTTACAGTAAGACCGTTCAGAAGTCCGCATCACACGGTATCGGCTGCCGGACTCTCGGGAGGCGGATCCGTACCGCGGCCGGGAGAGCTATCGCTGGCGCATAACGGTGTGTTATTTTTAGATGAACTGCCGGAATTTCGGCGCGAGGTGCTTGAAGTCATGCGTCAGCCGCTTGAGGATGGCAGCGTTACCATCTCAAGGGTAAGCGCAAGTCTGACATATCCCTGCAATACAATGCTTGTTGCGTCTATGAATCCATGTAAATGCGGATATTTCGGCGACAGCAATCATAGGTGTATATGCTCGCCGGCGCAGATAGATGCATATCGTTCGAGAATATCCGGGCCGCTGCTTGACAGAATTGATATTCAGACGGAGGTCGCTGCGGTGGACTATGCGTCGCTCAGCAAGACAGAACGCGGCGAATGTTCCGCAGATATTAAAAAAAGAGTAAACGCGGCTCGTGCCGTACAGGCAAAAAGATATGAAGGTCTGCCCATCTATTCAAATTCCCAGCTTAATGCGGGACAGATAGAAAAATACTGTAAAATAGGCAGCAGCGAGCATAAGCTTTTAAGAAATGCCTTTGACCGTCTCGGACTGAGCGCGCGTGCGTACAGCAGGATATTGAAGGTTGCGCGCACTATAGCTGATCTTGAGGGCGAGGAGAATATCTGTACTGCTCATATTGCAGAGGCGATACAGTACAGAAGTCTTGACAGAAAATATTTTGAGTAGGCTTATTTCCTTTTGAAAACTATTAAACGCATTGTAATAAAGGTTACCGGTATTCCTATTGCTGCTGCGATAAGATATGCGATAGTAGGGTGTATAGGTATAACAGCGGTAAAAAACCACACAACGACATACTGTATTATAAAGTTTGGTATATAGCTTACGGGAAAGCGTATCAGCTTTGAAAGCGTGGGCTTTTCGCAAAAGGTGAAGCGGCAGTTCAGAATAAAGGAAATCAGCAGTGAGAGTATATAGCCGGCTATAAAGGTCAGCCTGAGCTTTGATATTATTTCACAGGAGGAAAGCGCAGAAATATTCTCTGTGATAAAGTCCAATGCGGTTGAAATAACCGCCGTGCTGAGAGTGTTCACCGTACCTACAACAATGAAGGTGACAAATTCAACCGAGAAAAATACTTGCAAGGTATGCGCTGCTTTTTTTGGAAGTATGCGGCAAAGCGCATAGTAGAGAATATCAAGAAAATGCTGCATAGCAGTCTCCTTTCGGCCGGCAGTTGTACGCGGCATTATAATTAATATATATTTTAACACAAAATACACAGCATGTACACAAAAAAATGCTATTATTTTAATGAAATTGTTATTTGATGTATTTATGGAGGCAGAATATGAAACAGAGTGTTCTGATTGTTGAGGACGAGGCGTTGATGCGTGAGGTTATACGTGATTATGTTGAGCGTGACGGCTATGAGTGTGCTGGGGCGGACGGCGGAGAAAAGGCTCTGGAAATGTTTGATGAGAAGGAATACGATCTTGTGCTTTTAGATATTATGATTCCCGGTCTTGACGGATTTTCTGTGTGCCACAGCATAAGGAAGAAAAGCTCTGTTCCGGTCATCATGCTTACGGCGCGTTCTGACGAGTATGACAAGCTTATGGGGTATGAAGCGGGTGCTGACGATTATGTAACAAAGCCCTTTTCGCCGCGTGTATTGCTTGCAAAGGCAAATGCGCTTTTAAGGCGGGTGACGGGGCGCGTGTGCGGCGCGCCTGAGGAAATAAGCGCGGCGGGAATAGTGGTCAATACAAGCTCTCATTCCGTTTACGTTGACGGCAACGAAATTGAGCTTACGCCAAAGGAATATGATCTTCTGATATTCCTGATGAATAACCGCGGCAGGGTTTTATCGCGCGATACCCTGCTTTCGCGTGTATGGGGCTATGATTATTTCGGAGATTACCGTACGGTGGATACGCATATCAAAAAGCTGCGTGCAAAGCTTGGGGATAAAGCTGTACATATTAAAACGCTTATAAAAGCCGGATACAAATTTGATGAAAATATCTGATAAGGAGCCGTCTTTATGAGAAAAATATGGAATAATATGCCCATCGCAAAAAAGCTTATGGCTATTACTATATTGGTATTTTTCGCTTTTTGCTTTGTGTTTTTCATAGGACAAATAACTTTTTTTGAAAAATACTACACCTATGTCAAGCTGTCTGACGTAAAAAAAGTAGCAACTGAGTTTTCGGATATGTACAAGAGCCTGGCAGACAACAGCGAGGTTGTATCACAAATGGCGGAGCTTTCAGATGAACACGGGTGCTATCTTATGATACTTGACGAAAACGGAGCTATAAGACAAGCTCTTTCCTATGTGATGGAGGTTACGACAGACAGCGGAGAAAAGGTACAGCTTTCGCTTGACAATGCGGCACATGATAAAAAATTTGCCAATATGGAGCTCAAGGTCGGCGATACGGTAGAAATCAGCTATTTTTCGGCAGATGCATTTAGCCCATCGCATATTTTCTTCCCTGTAAAAATCAGCAGTAAGGACAAGT
>CAMFCK010000141.1 GCA_945948775.1 uncultured Clostridia bacterium | reverse complement strand
TAATTTTTCCAAATGCGATTGAAAATCGCATTTGTTCAGTGAGCATTATTTATAACACTTAGGAGGGATATAAAATGCTGAACAGCATTATCGGCATAGCCGAACGCGCGGGGAAGATGATTCTTGAACGAGGAGATTTTGTAGTAACGGATAAAGGCAGTACATCAAATTATGTTTCGAGCGTCGATATTGCGGTAGAGGCATTTTTGAAGCGAGAACTTACATGTGTTTTACCCGGTGCAGTATTCCTTGGCGAGGAAAGCGGAGGCATTTTCAATAATGAAGAATATGTGTTTATCGTCGACCCAATTGACGGGACAGCAAATTTTGTACACAATATAGGCATAAGCGCCGTATCTGTCGCACTTATGAAAAATGCCGCTCCATATATCGGTGTTATTCATTATCCATATCTTGGCAGAACCTTTTGGGCGCAAAAGGGAACTGGTGCTTTTTTAAACGGAAAGAGAATACACGTATCGGACAGAGCAACAGAAAAATCAATACTGAGTATTGCGATGAGCGTTTATGATAAAAGATATTCTAAGCCGTGCTTTGAGCTTGCCGAAAAAATGCTGTGCGACTGTGAAGATATACGCAGGTTAGGATCCGCAGCAATAGAGCTTGCAAATCTTGGCGCAGGATTTGAGGATATGTTCTTTGAAGCACGACTTTTTCCGTGGGATTATGCTGCGGCTTCGCTGATTATTAAGGAAGCCGGAGGATACATTGGTACAATTTATTCTGATGAACTGCCTTATTTTGAGCCTTCCTCTGTTGTCGCAGCAAATACAAAACATAATTACAGACTGCTGCAGTCCAGAGCATATGAAATATTTAATGTATTTAAGCCCGAATAGTTTGCCGAACAGCAAGTATTTTGTGATTTTTATATTGTAATATAAGGAACAATGTGATAAAATAGTAAATAATTCAATATAAACGGAGGAAGAAAAAATGTTAAAAGGTATACCTTCTATAATCTCGCCTGAACTGTTGAAGATTTTGATGGAAATGGGACATGGCGACGAAATCGTAATAGGTGACGGGAACTTTCCCGGGGCAAGAATCAATCAGCGGTGCGTAAGATGCGATGGTCACGGTGCTGCTGAGTTACTTGAAGCAATTTTGAAGCTGTTTCCTCTTGACGTATACCAAAAGCCGGTATATTTAATGGAAAAGGTTCCCGGAGATGATGTTAAAACACCTATCTGGGAGGAATATGCCGAGCTTATAAAGCCGTATACTAAGGAAAAGCCTGAGTTTATTGAACGCTATGCTTTCTATGAGCGTGCGGAAAAGGCATATGCAGTAGTAATGACTGGCGAAAAAGCTCTGTATGCCAATGGTATCCTGAAAAAGGGTGTTGTAATAGAATAGCTTATGAAAACGTTCAAATTAGACGAATACGCCGGTGATTCCGAGAGTGTTAGCATCATCAAATCCGAAATAACCGGCGCTGAGCCTGTTCATACGCATGACTTTATTGAGATAGTATACATTGCCGAAGGCGGCGGTACGCAGTTTATTAATGATACTATGTATGACGTGCAAAAGGGCGATGTGGTATTTATAAACTATAACCAGACACATTCCTTTTCCGGCAAGGGTAAAATGATTTATTACAATTGTCTTTTATGCCCTGAATTTATGAGCAGTACACTTGTGGATAAAGAAAATATCTTTGATGTGTTTGCTTTGTCTGTATTTGACGAATTTGATTCAAAAGCCGAGGGTATGCGCCAAATGGCAAGCTTTCGCGGCAGGGACCTCATTGAAGGTGAGAGACATGTTGAGAATATGTTTGAGGAATTTAGCCGCAAGCAAGTCGGATACAAATCTGTAATCAAGGGGTATATGCAGGTATTTTTTGCGAAGATAATCAGAAAGATTCAAAACTCAAATCAAAAAGATGTTGCCGGTTACCTTCACAAAATCACTCCTGATGTACTGAAATACATTGACGACAACCTTTCGGAAAAGCTTACACTTGCTGAGCTTGCTGAAAAATGTTTTTACAATCCGTATTATTTCAGCAGAGTGTTCAAGCAATGCTACGGAAAAAGTCTTACCGCGTATATCTGTGAAAAGCGCATGAACAAAGCGATGAAGCTGCTCAAAGATACTGAGTATCCGGTTGATACTGTATGCGAAATGGTTGGTTATAATGACAGAACGCAGTTTTATAAGGTTTTTAAAAAGTACACAGGTATTACGCCGGGCGAATACCGCGAACGTTAGCAAAAATCCCGACACAAAAGTAAAAATAGTCTACTGCAAAATACATAGATCTCCTGTAAAATGTTGTTAAAAGATTTTACAGGAGGTTTTTTCTATGTAAATGGACATCAAAACTTATAAAGACAAAGTGCGCGGCTGTTGGCTAGGCAAAAATATTGGCGGTACGCTTGGCGCGCCGTTTGAGTGTATACGCGGAGTGTATGATATTGACTTTTATACCCAGGATTTAAGTGAAGGAGCACTGCCGAATGACGATTTGGATTTACAGCTTGTATGGCTGAATGCTGCTGAAAAATACGGCGCAGGCGTTAATTCCGAAATCCTCGGCGAATACTGGCTTACATATATAATTGCAGACTGGTCGGAGTATGGAGCCGGTAAAAACAATATGCGCAACGGAATAAGGCCTCCGCTGTCCGGTTGGTATAACAACCACAACAAGAACAGCTGCGGCGCGTTTATCCGTAGTGAAATATGGGCATGCCTTGCACCCGGTCATCCGGAAATCGCAGTAAAGTACGCCCTAGAAGATGCAAGTGTGGATCATTCAAAAGAGGGGGTATATGGTGAGATTTTCTGTGCAGCGATACAGAGTGCCGCATTTTGTGAATCAGATCGTATGCAGCTGATAAATATTGGTCTTAGCTATATACCTGAGGATTGCGGGATTGCAAAGGCGATTAAAACCGTATTGAACTGCTACAACAGCGGCATGGAGTGGAAGCAAGCGCGTAAAAAGGTACTGCAGGAGGTGCCATGCTCTTTTGGCATGTATAACGGATATATCGACCAGGAACCGGAGACAGACGTTCCTATGGGTGAACCCGGATATGACGCTCCGGCAAATGTCGGGATAATGGTACTGGGATGGATGTACGGTGAAAACGATTTCGGTAAAAGCCTTTGCATAGCAGCAGGTTGCTGCGAAGACGGTGATTGTACAGCAGCTACGCTCGGTGCTATTCTCGGAATAATTCATGGCGCTGATAAGCTTCCGGAAAAGTGGCTTAAGCCGATCGGCGATGGGATAAAAACTGTTTCGATAGATACCACAAGCGGCTTGTCTGTACCAAAGACGATTACCGAGCTTAGTCGGCGGGTTTGTGCTTTGATGCCTGTATTTATGGGGAATTTCTGTGATGCTCTGGCTGATGACGGAGCAAAAATAATTCTTTCGGAGAAAGACAGCCTTTTCAATGCGCCTGAAAGATTCGGAGTATTCAGCTATCTTGATTTCAAGGAGCGATTGGATGGTGAGCCGATGGCGATGAGAATGTCAAATGTTTTGATGGACATTTCTGTAAACTTCGTCAATGGTATAAACATCTGCCAAGAACAGGGAGTAAAACTGAAAATCAGGATAAAAAACAACATAAGAAGACAGCAATGGCTTCAATTCAGATGGTTCCTGCCGGAAAACTGGGAGGTTTCAACAGGAAGAGAATTTTCTCTTAACCTTGATCAGCCTCA
>CAMFCK010000140.1 GCA_945948775.1 uncultured Clostridia bacterium | reverse complement strand
TATGCGCTTGCCGCCTTTTTTACCACGCCCATCACCTCGTCAGATACCAAAGGTTGTGTAAATCTTCTGTACGATCGCTTCCCAGATCTCCTCAATCGTCGTCTGGTATGTGTTCAGAAAGAACGCACCGACCACTACTACCAAAAGCACAACAATGAGCCATCCCGTAATTTGATCCCCGTCGGTGTTGTTCAAAAGCTCTCTTGTACGCTGTTTCACCTTTATTAAGGCAAGTTTAAAGTTTTTCATTAAAAATTCCTCCCGTCTGCCGCTAAATACGGCATAAATTCTTTTACATTATCGCTCCGATGCTGTCGAAAAGATTTGCGCCTATTACATAAAACAACGCGCCGACCGCTGTAATCACGATCGGTATTACCAGCATCTTCACCCGCCCCGGACGCTTTGCCAGCTCGCGCTCTAACATTTCCTTTGCAAGAGTTCCCATATCTGACATCAGATAATTAAGCGCCGAGTCCTGGTTATCGCCTTTATCAGCGGATATGAGTGCCTTTGCAAGCCGTGAAACATAGCTGTTTCCTACCCGCTTATCAAATGCCGCCATACCGTCGTCAAAGCTGCCGGATTTTAAGTCCATTATGAGCACCTCAATGTCATACTTTAACCCCTCCCCGGCAATGCTTAAATACGTTTCCAAAAGCTTTATGATATTGCGCTCGGTTTTCATTCCCTGAACCACGGCACGAATAAACTTCGGCAGCTCCGACTCGATCAGTCGGTCCTTTGCCTTGAGCCGGTCCTTTATCTCACCGTGAAAATGAAAGAACACAATCCCGGAAAACACCGCCGCCAGCGGCAGGAGATTCGGCATTGTAAGCGTCAGCAAAAATCCCATACCTACCGCAGCCGTTGCCGCCATGAGGATGGAACGCGCAAAATATTCCTGCGGACTAAGCCGGATATCTGCTCTTGCAAGCTGCGTTCTCATACGCTTCTCCCGTATTTCGGAAAGACGTATACATGGCGATACAATATGCAGAAGAGGTTTTACATACAAGCTGTTAAACGCGCTTTTTAACGCATCCTCATTCCTTGACGCCGTGCGTAAATTTTTCGCTGTTGCCATCGGCGCAAGCCCGCATATTCCGCCATAGATCGTGTACAGACCTAAGCTTAAAAGCATAAATACAGCAAAATATATCATGTTGTCATTCCCTCCTACAGCGGCTTGTTGATCCTTAAGGTGATAAACGCAGAAGCTATCGTCAGTACCAGCATTAAAAATATCAGCAGCTTTCCGATCCCGGAGGATACGAGAAGGTCAAACCATGCGTTGTTGCTCCACCTAAGAATCGGTATGATTGAAAACGCGAGCACAATGGAGGTAAAATACTCCTTCCATACTGACATCATTACAGTATCCGCCTCAAGGCGCAATCGCTTTGTATCGTTCATGCTCTGGATAATCGCCGGCAGAACGAACCGGTAGTCACCGGACTTTTCCTGTGCGATCACCAGTATATCAATCCATTCTGCAAAATACTTATTATGTATCTTCATTTCAAGTTTGCGAAGAGCACGGCGGATATTAGAGTCTATCAGCGTAACATCGGTTATGAACTCCTCAAACGGTCCGGGGATATCTATCTTATCAAGATTTTCATTCACTGCCGTAATGATGTCATTGCAGGATAAATAACTGTTGGTTATAAGGTTCATTGTATTTTCCAAAAGCTCGTCCTGATTTCTGACGTACCAGCGTGCTTTCACTCTTAAAACTATATATATTACCGGCAGCATGACGGCTCCGGTTACTGCCGACAAAAACGGGTCGGAAAACAGCGCTTTTCCGATACCGATTCCTAAAAATCCGCTGACAAGCGACAAAAGATAAAAGGTGTTCATTTTCATGCCGCACATACCTGCGGTGGTTTTTACAGAAACCGCAATTCTTTCAAAGATACCCGGACGCGCGAATTTTTCATCGACCGCGCGCCGTTTCTCGTCCGCACTTTTCTTCGACAGCGATACACGGCTTTTCGGCGCAATGATTTTAATATCCAAAGTGAGAAGAAATCCGAGTGTAAGCAGTATAAAGATTACAGCATACATCATTTCCCGTCACCTGCACCTTTCATAAACATGGCAAGTGCCGACTCCGGTGCGCCGCCGTATTTGAGTCTTTGTGCAAGAGATGCTGAAATATTATTCCTGCGCACATGTCTGCCCTTCACTTTCGTGATATTTCCGTCGTCATCATAGATATTGTCAATCACTTCATATTTCCACAGAGTATTGCCGGTCACTCTGCCATTTTCCACACCGGTTCCCTCGAATATTTCGTCATACACACGCCGCCCGTCCGGAAGCTGCCGCTTAAACAGTATCAGCGGCATCGCTTCTAAAATAAATTCCAAAAGCTTACTCTCCGAAAGCCGCACACCGGTTGACACGCACATCGACAGTATCCTGTTATATGCGTCTACCGCCGAGTTTGCATGCAGCGTGCTGATGATCGTATGTCCTGTTCTTCCCGCCTCAACCGCGGTCAGCGCCTCGCCGCCGCGCATCTCTGCCGGGATAATGGCATATGGGTGAAACCTGAGCGCTTCCTTTAATAAATCGTCCATTGTAACAGGATTTACGCCGTCCTTTGTTACCGTCTGCACAACGCGGTTTAGCATTTTCCCGTTTTTATCGTATCGTGCAATATTCAGTTCCCTTGTATCTTCAATAGTATATATACGCATATTTTTATCAATCTCACCGATCAAATATCCCAAATCCGTAGTTTTACCCGAACCTGTCGAGCCTGCAATCGCGAGAGACACACCGTTATTTACACACAGCGACAGGAAATCCAACTCCTCCGGCGTTGCACTGCCGTATTTTATCATCAGGTCCCGCGTTATGACATTTTCCTTCTGACGTCTTATCGACGCGACTCCGCCTGTTCGCTTATCCACGCACGGCGGAATAATCGCCGATATTCTGATCCCCTCGCCGATGAAGCTGTCGACCTTCGGGTTTGCGCCGTCTATGATAGAGCCGCCCAGCCATACCATTTTCTTTATTTTGTCCATGCAGTCCTCCGGGCTTAAAAACCGTTCGTCAAGCATAACGGTTTTATCCGGATATATGACCTCAATCGCGTCCCAGCTGTTTATATTTATCTCCTCAGCACTTGTGTCCGATATGTATTTTGTCAGCACACCAAAGCCTGCCATGTCCTCATATATCCGATCAGCAAGCTCAGAGATATTGCTGCAATCTCTTGCATACAGCTTGTTTTGGTTCAAATAGCGTACGATCAGATTCTTAAGTCTTTCGCGCGCCTCATCTGAGTACAGAATACCGATAAGCTCCGCGGAATGGTTTTTGGATATGATATGACGGATTCTGTCCAGTATATCCTTATATGTCGCCGTCTGCTGACCGCCTTTGCCAGGCTCTGTATTGACATTCGCGCTGTAGATAAGGTCGTTTATATTAAATACATCAAGCATATGAGCATTATTTCCTTTCCGTTTAGTTCCCCGTTATAATTTCCGCCGCAAGATTTCTCATTACCTTTTTGTAGCATTCCGTGCCGATCCTGCTGTTCCAGATCAGGTTTCCGGAATTGTCCAAAAGCCTTGAGTTTTCTATATACGGAAGTTCATACCGCATCTTCTTACCCACGCCTTCAAGGTACGCTATCTTATCGCACGTCTTGTCGTAGCCGGATAAAACATGCATGGATCTCTCATCAATATGCAATAGT
>CAMFCK010000139.1 GCA_945948775.1 uncultured Clostridia bacterium | reverse complement strand
TATGTGTCGCATAGCGACAACATTTTTTGATTATTCGGCAGTCATTAAATAATACAGTTAAGAGCAGGCTTGTTGCCTGTTCTTTTTATGCATATATCACAAATTTTGCAAAAAAGTACAGGATTACCGTACAAAAGCTCATTGTCTGCAATATTAGCGCAGACAATACAGTTGTGTAACGGCAATCCTGCCAAATATGCTTTAATTTTCTTCCGGATTTTCTTTGCGCGGCGTTTTTTCACGCGGCTCACGCGGAAGCGTGTCCTTATGCGAGAGGCTGATCTTGCCTGTTTTAGGATCAATATCCATTACCTTTACGGTAAGCATTTCTCCCTCTTTTACAACATCTTCAACCTTCTCAACACGATGATTTGCAAGCTTTGAAATATGACACAAACCGTCCTTGCCGGGCAATATTTCAACAAAAGCGCCGAATGCGGTTATTGTCTTTACAGGCCCGGTGTAAATTTCACCCACCTCAGGTTCCTTAACAATAAGCTCAATAGCAGCTTTTGCTGCATCACCGGACTGCTGGTCGACAGCAAAAATATGAATAGTTCCGTCATCCTCAATATCGATTTTTGCTCCGGTATCTGCAACGATCTTCTGAATAACCTTGCCGCCCGTGCCGATAACATCGCGAATTTTTTCAACGTCTATATGCATAGTGCTTACCTTCGGCGCGTACGGAGAAAGCTGGTCACGCACCTCAGGGATAGCCTTAAGCAGAACATTGTCAATAATGTAGCATCTTGCGGTACGAGTTTTTCTGAAAGCTTCTTCGATTACTTCATATGAGAGTCCGTCATTCTTTATATCTACCTGAATGGACGTAATACCCTTTTTCGTTCCGGCAACTTTGAAATCCATTTCGCCGTAAAAGTCCTCAAGTCCCTGGATATCCACCATTGTAGTAAAGCCTTCGTCAGTAGTTATAAGACCGCACGAAATACCTGCAACAGGAGCTTTTATAGGTACTCCCGCAGCCATAAGTGCAAGCGTTGAACCGCATACAGAGCCCTGTGAGGTTGAACCGTTTGAGGACAGCACCTCAGATACTGTACGAATAGCATACGGGAATTCCTCCTCAGAAGGAAGTACAGGCACTAAAGAACGCTCAGCCAAGGCACCGTGTCCGATTTCACGCCGTCCCGGGCCTCGAGAAGGCTTTGTTTCCCCGACAGAATATGATGGGAAATTATAATGATGCATATATCGCTTATATTCCTCTGTATCAATTCCGTCAAGCCGCTGCATCTCTGCAAGCGGAGCAAGTGTTGCGATCGTAAGAACCTGCGTCTGACCGCGTGTAAACAAGCCGGATCCGTGAGTTCTTGCAAGAAGATCGACCTCTGCCGAAAGCGGACGAATTTCATCAAGTCCGCGTCCGTCAACACGCTTGCCCTCATAAAGCCATGCACGCACGATTTCCTTCTGCATTTTGTAAAGAATTTCTCCAAGCTCTGTACTGAGTTCCGGGTATTGTTCTGAAAGCTTTTCGTTAATTTCCGCTTCTATTTCACCCATGCGTGCGTCACGCACATTTTTATCATCGGTATCAAGTGCATATTTAATCTTATCATAGCACATTTCCTTGATAGCGTCCCAAAGCTCCTGATTAACGGTATGAGGCTCATACTCAAATTTAGGCTTACCGATTTCATCCTTTATTCCCTGAATGAAAGAGCAGAGCTCTTTTATGGTTTTATGCGCAAATTTAATGCCCTCAAGCATAACGTCCTCAGGTATTTCGTTTGCTCCTGCTTCTATCATTATAACCTTTTCTGCGGTTCCTGCAACGGTTACATGCATCTGTGATCTGTCGCGCTGTTCTACCGTCGGGTTGATTACATATTCTCCGTCAACAAGTCCGAGCCATACCCCGGCTATAGGACCTGCCCACGGAATATCGGAAATGGAAAGTGCAACAGAGGTTCCTATCATAGCCGCAACCTCAGGCGGATTATCATATTCGACCGAAAGAACAGTTGCAACAACTGAAACATCGTTTCTCAAATCAGCCGGGAAAAGCGGTCTTATAGGTCTGTCAATGACGCGCGATGTCAGTATTGCCTTTTCGGAGGGCTTTCCCTCACGCTTGATATATCCGCCTGGGATTTTTCCGACCGAGTAAAGCTTTTCCTCATAGTCAACTGACAGCGGGAAAAAGTCTATACCCTCTCTGGGGGCACGCGAAGCTGTTACATTAACCATAACTGCTGTGTCGCCGTAACGAACAAGGCAATGACCGTTTGCAAGACAGCACATCTTTCCTGTTTCGATGATGAGCCTGCGTCCTGCAAGCGTTGTTTCGAAAGTTTTCTGCATAGTTTTTTCTCCTTATATCATATTATTTTTAGCTGTTTGTAAAAGTCAAAAATCGTTGAAATACTCTTATACTTATTTTCTCCGCTTTAAGGCTCCCTTGTGTAGCAGCAAACGCGTTCCTATCACGCTCGCTTTGCTCACCTTCTTGGTGCGTCCTTGCATAAGTTCGCGTTTTCCAGATTTAAAATTTGGATGCTTGCTTAAAAAGAGGACTTTTGGGAAGGTTATCCTCAATTTAGCGATTTCTCCTTTTACAATCACCTATCATTAAATTTCGGAGATATTTCAGCAGATAAATACAGCCACCGGAATTGATTTTCAGAAGCTCTATTTATATGCTAAAGATACCTCCGCTATAATTTATGGGCAAACATAAAATGTCTGCCCATAAACATATAAGACTTACTTTCTGAGCCCGAGTTTTGCAACAAAAGCACGATATCTTTCGATATCCTGTGACTTAAGGTAGTTCATAAGACCGCGTCTTTTACCAACCATCATAAGAAGACCACGTCTGGAGTGGTTATCCTTCTTATGTGTGTTAAGATGCTCATTGTTCAGGTGATTGATTCTTTCGGTCAGAAGTGCGATCTGCACCTCCGGCGAACCGGTATCGCCCTCGTGTGTTGCGAAGGTAGTAATAATCTCCTGCTTACGCTCCTTTGTCATTGCTTTCACCTCCTATAATAAATGATCCCCGTATGCTGAGAAACCGTTGGTGATTCGGTTATCTAAGCGTAGGTTTAACCTTACATTGCAAAAAATCTGAAAATATAAGCATTACTTTCTGTTGAAACGCTTGTTGAACTTTTCCACACGGCCGCCCGTATCAACGAGCTTCTGCTTGCCTGTGTAGAAAGGATGGCATTTTGAACAGATTTCGACCTGGATATCTTCCTTTGTCGAACCAATCTCAATAACCTCGCCGCAAGCGCATCTGATAGTAGTCTGCTTATATTCGGGATGAATTCCTTGCTTCATTTCGGTATCCCTCCTTACTATGTTTTTTGCGGTACACAATGCACCATATTTGAGTATATCACAATACAGCTGCGATTGCAAGTTTTTTTTTTATTTTTTTTTGCATTATAAAATTGTCATATTCCTCGCAAAACCGAGCCGCAATTCTGAAGGTTGAAAGTGCCTCTGCTGCTCCCTCCTCCCATTCCACACTGCTATATGGGATCCAAGTGAGCATTGCATATTAAGTGTATTCTTTTAGACATAATCAATCCTCCTGTTTGCCAATATGTTCACACCGGCCGTCCCCGCGCCGTCAATTTTCGTCATGTCATATGAAGCCGCCGCAAGTCCAGCAATAAGCTGCATCTTCTGTTTTCAGGCAAATGAACGCCATATATAATGCTCACTGAACAAATGCGATTTTCAATCGCATTTGGAAAAATTATG
>CAMFCK010000138.1 GCA_945948775.1 uncultured Clostridia bacterium | reverse complement strand
CAATCCAACCCTCTTTCATAAAAATCACATCTGCGCTCATATTCTGAGGTTTGCTCATTTTTATACACTTCACTGCAGTTTTCCTGCAAAAACTTTACTATATTATATCCGTCAATCCAAATTTCCGCCGCTCCGTCCTTTTGTGACTCATCAAAGATGAGCTGTATACCCATATGCAAATGCGGAACATTGATATTGTTCACATTTTCCTGAGCGCTGTATCCCGTCATGCCGAGGTAGCCTATAACATCGCCCGCCTTTATAACTGCACCCTCTTTTACTATAAGCGTGTAGGGGTGATCCTTGCGCAGGTGTGAGTAATAGTAGTACCGCTTTTTATCAAAGCTGCGTATGCCGATACGCCAGCCGCCGTACTGATTCCAGCCTGCACATTCTACCGTTCCGCTCTCTATCGCAATCACAGGTGTTCCGATACTTCCGAAAAGGTCATGTCCTGTGTGGCGGCGGTTATAACCGTAAGAACGCGCATTTCCGAAATCTGCGTAATGCTCAAAGCCAAAGCCCTTTGCAATCGGGCAGAATACCTTCAGCCCGTAGCGTCTTTCCCATACCGGCGTATCAGGATCGTCATTATAGGTCCGGATACAGTATTCGCCGATATATTCCCCAAGAACAGCAGTATATGCTTCCTTGTAGTACGAGAAGTATTTCATGTCCCTTGTAAGCTCCTCCATGCTTGTTCCACCCTCAAGCTTTTCAATAAGCGCGTTCATCTGTTCTTTTTTATAGCCGGAAAAATCGTTTCCGTTCACAGACGCAAGATATGCAAGCAGATCGGTCCATGCATAATGATTATCCGTGCCGTATGACGCAATATCTGCCTCCATTGCATCGCGCATAGCCTCGCAGGATACGTTGAAATCCACCCACTTTATAAACTCGCGCTCCTCCTGCACTGCATTTTCAACCCGAACGGCAGAGTGCATACACAAGCCCGCACAGGCAGCTGCCGCTCCTGTAATAACAGCGGTTAAAATGATAATTAATGGTTTTCGCCCTAATGTGACAAACATACATATGCCTCTATTCTTTTTTATTATATATTTTCAGTATATTGACCGTCAAAGGAAAAAATACACGGAATTAATGTGACAAAAATTTAGTTTTTGCTTGAAATAATCCGCAGTTTTATGTATAATTTAAGTACAATGCTGAAAGGAAGAAACACTAATGAGAAAAAAAGAAATTGCTAAAAGATACGCCTTATTTATAATAAGCCTGTTCTTTGCCGCGTTAGGCGTAGCATTTACAAAAAAGGGCGAGCTCGGCGTTTCGCCCGTTTCCTCTGTAGCAAATATATTAAGCTACCGATACACCGCGCTTTCGCTCGGCTCCTGGCTGATAGTATGGAATTGCGTTCTGATCGCAGGACAAATACTTATATTACGAAAAAAATTCCGGCCGATTCAGCTTTTGCAGGTGCCGCTGTCCTTCCTGTTCGGATATTTTACCGATTTCGGCATGTGGTGCGTATCATTTTTTGAGGTTCAAGCATACTGGTCGCGCCTTGCCATGGTGGTTATCGGAGTTATAATCCTTGGTTTCGGCATATCTCTTTCGGTAATCGCAAACGTCATCATGAACGCAGGCGAAGCATTTGTAAAGGCTGTTGCCGACAGCGTAAACAAGGACTTCGGCAATGTTAAAATCGTGTTTGACATATGCAATGTAGCATTGGCAATACTTCTTTCAATGATATTTTATAACTTTTCGATTGTCGGCACGCGCGAGGGTACGGTTATATCCGCTTTGTGCACCGGTCTGGTAGTGAAATTTTTCCGTTCAGGAATCCAGGCGCCGTTAAATCGTTTCCTTGCCAAGTAAGCAAAAAGAAAAGCTCTTTACCTGCTTGAATATGCAGGCAAAGGGCTTTTCTCCTTTTCTTCAGCCGATAAACATCTGCGTCCAATAATTTCCGCTTTTTACATAGCCAACTCCGATTTTTGTATATGAAGCGTTAAGTATGTTTGCACGGTGTCCTGAGGAATTCATCCATGCATTGACTACAGCCTCCGGCGTCTTTTGACCTTTTGCAATATTCTCAGCGGCGGCTTTATATCTGATGCCGAAATTCTTTATCATATCAAACGGCGAGCCGTAAACAGGACTGGTGTGGGAAAAATAATTATTATCCTTCATGTCCTGGCTTTTATAACGCGCCACCCGACTTAGCTCCCAGTCCTCCGAAAGCGTACCCAGCCCGTTTTTTCTTCTTATTTCATTGACAAGCCTTATTACCTCCGTTTCATATGCTCTGACCTCAGAATCGGTCAGCGGCACATTGATTATCTGTCCCGGATAAATAAGCTCCGGGTTAGCTATCTGCGTATTCGCGTCAATGATTTCGCTCAGTCCTACCTCATGTTTAACAGCTATCTTCCACATGCTGTCTCCCGGAACTACCGTATGTGCCGTTGTCGCTGCCGAGGCTCCTGCTGCAAATGCAAGAACCGGCGCCGCCGTAATGGCGGCAGTAAGTATCCTATTCATAACAAACCTCCTGTATGTTTTGCCGCGGCTATTATATTTTACCATACTCTCCGCTCAAAAACAAATGTAATTACTGGCACGGCTGCGGTTTTCCGGCATAATATCCTGATAATACAATTTTACATATATTAATTCTTGCTATTATGAAAAAACTGTGGTATAATAGTGTCATTATTACAAGAAAGGATGAAGGGAACATGAAAAAATCAATCAAATTAGCAAGTATACTGACAGCAGGAGCCTTGATGCTTACTGCGCTTTCAGGCTGCGGCAGCACTTCCGCACCCTCCGAGGGCAGCTCAGGCAGCACATCAACTGCGGCAATCAAAATTGGCGCGATAGGTCCTCTCACCGGCGGTGCTGCAATATATGGACAGGCTGTTAACAACGGAGCCCAGATTGCTGTTGACGAGGTAAACGCCAAGGGCGGAATCCAGTTTGAGCTTAAAATGCAGGACGATGAAAACGACGCTGAAAAGGCTGTCAACGCATACAATGTCCTCAAGGACTGGGGTATGCAGATTTCTCTCGGCACGGTAACAACTCAGCCCTGTATAGCAGTTTCCACAGAGCTTAATGCAGATAATATCTTTGCTATTACTCCGTCTGCTTCCTCTACCGATGTTATCGGCGGTCAGCCGGATGCAAACGGCAACGTTACCATTCAGAGAAAGGACAATATGTTTCAGATGTGCTTCACCGATCCTAACCAGGGTGTTGCATCAGCGCAGTACATCAAGGATCAAAACTTAGGCACAAAGATCGCAGTTATCTATAACAACTCTGACGCTTACTCAACGGGAATTTATCAGAAGTTCCAGTCTGAGGCGGACAAGCTCGGTCTTGACGTTGTATGCGTAAAGACCTTTACCGATGACTCGGCAAATGACTTTAATGCACAGCTCACAGATATAAAGAACTCAGGCGCTGATCTGCTGTTCCTGCCGATATACTACACACCGGCTTCACTTATACTTTCACAGGCTGACAAGATGCAGTATACGCCCAAATTCTTCGGCGTTGACGGTATGGACGGAATACTTACCCTGAAAAATTTCGACACCTCGTTAGCAGAGGATGTAATGCTTCTGACACCGTTTACGGCAGATGCAACAGATGAGCTTACAAAGTCCTTTGTTGAAACCTACAAGGCTAAGTTCAACGAAACTCCGAATCAGTTTGCAGCTGACGCTTACGACTGCATAATCGCTATATATGAAGCATGCACGGCAGAGAATATCACCGCAGACATGAGC
>CAMFCK010000137.1 GCA_945948775.1 uncultured Clostridia bacterium | reverse complement strand
AACGCAGTCCGAAGGAGGCTGTATCCGGCGGCAGCGCGGAGGAAAATGTACGCTACACTCTGGATATACTAAATGGTAAAAAGGGTGCGCGCCGTGATATTGTAGTGCTTAATGCCGGCGCGGCCATATACGGCGCATGCTATGCAAAAACAATCGCTGATGGCGTTGCAATGGCATCAGAGGCAATAGACAGCGGACGCGCAATGCATAAGCTGGAGGAATTAAAACGGTTTTCAAATGAGGTAAAGTAATGATTCTTGATGATATAGTTGCCAAAAAGAAGATCAGGCTTGCAGAATACAAGGAGAAAATTTCTCCCGAACAGATGCGCACAGCTGCCCGGAACAAGAAAAGAGAGGTAAAAAGCCTGTATTCTTCACTAACTGCGCAGCCGCGTGCAGCCATTATTGCCGAGGTGAAAAGGGCATCGCCGTCGCGTGGGCTTATCCGTGCAGACTTTTCGCATCTTGATATAGCGCGGGCGTATCTTTCAAGCGATGTCCAGGCAATGTCAGTGCTTACGGAGGAGGATTTTTTTCTCGGCAAGCCGGAATATCTTTCCGATATAAGCAGGATTGCGGATATTCCGCTTCTGAGAAAGGATTTTATAATTGACGAATATCAGATATATGAAGCATATCTGCTCGGAGCGGACGCGGTGCTTCTGATTGCCGCGATACTGGATGATAAGACGCTTTGCACCTTTTCGGAAATTGCACATTCGCTTGGCATGGAGTGCCTGTTCGAAGCACATGATGAGCATGAGGTTAAACGCATAGCTAATGTTGGTGCGAGGATAATCGGGATAAATAACCGAAATCTGCAGGATTTTTCCGAGGATATAAAAACCACCGAGCGCCTTATAAAGTATCTGCCGCCGAAGGCGGCTGCGGTTTCGGAAAGCAGCATTAAGACGGCACAGGATATTGAATACCTCGAATCGCTCGGCGTGTGCGGAGTGCTGATAGGTGAACAGTTTATGCGTAATGACGATATATGCGCCGCAGTTCGGAGGATAAGAGGACAATGATAAAGATTAAGATATGCGGCACAAGGCGCATGGAGGATGTTCAAGCATATAACAGTCTGGGTGTGGATTATGCCGGATTTATATTTGCCAAAAGTCCGCGCAATGTAAGCCCCCATGAGGCAAAAATGATGATTGCGGAGCTTGACGGCATCTGCCCGGTGGGAGTGTTTGTGAATGCTCCGGAGGAAGAGGTGTGCCGGACGGCAGAGCTTTGCAGACTTGAAGTGATACAGCTTCATGGTGATGAGGATGCGGAATTTGCACAAAAAATCAAACGGCGCACGGGGCTTGAAGTCTGGCGGGCGGTTCATATTAAGGATAAAAGCCCGGAAGAGCTTATCGCGGAATATCCTGCCGATAGATTTTTGCTTGATACCTATTGCACAGGATACGGCGGAAGCGGCAGAAGCTTTGACTGGAGCCTGACTAAGGGACTTGATATGAGCAGAATTATTCTTGCCGGAGGATTGTCGGCAGAGAATGTAACTGCCGCAGCAGCGCTTGGAGCATATGCTTTGGATTTGAACAGCGGCGTTGAAACTGATGGATATAAGGACAAAAATAAGATTACCGCAGCAGTAGAAAAGATACGTGTGGTGAAAACGGATTTCTGAAAGGAAGGGTACGAATTATGGAAAGAAAAGGAAGATTCGGTGAGTTCGGGGGGCAGTATGCGCCTGAAACGCTTATGCACGCACTCGACGAGCTGGAGCAGGCATATAATGAAGCAAAAAATGACCCGGCATTTTTGGAGGAGCTGAATTTTTATCTGAATGAATATGCCGGACGCCCGTCGCTCTTGTATTATGCAGAACGCATGACGAAAGATCTGGGCGGTGCGAAGATATATTTAAAGCGTGAGGATTTGAATCATACCGGAGCGCATAAGATTAATAATGTCATAGGGCAGGCGCTGCTTGCAAAAAGAATGGGCAAAAAGAAGATAATTGCGGAAACCGGTGCAGGACAGCACGGTGTTGCAGCGGCTACAGCTGCGGTGCTGTTCGGAATGGACTGTGAGGTTTTCATGGGCGAGGAGGATACACGCCGTCAGGAGCTTAATGTATTCCGGATGAATCTTCTTGGCGCAAAGGTAACGGCGGTGAAAACCGGCACAGGAACGCTCAAGGACGCGTGCAATGAGGCAATGCGCGCATGGGCAGAGCGTGCAGACGATACCTTTTATGTGCTTGGTTCGGTTATGGGCCCGCATCCGTATCCGACAATCGTACGCGATTTTCAGAGCGTTATCGGACGTGAGATAAAGGAGCAGCTGTACAGTAAAGAGGGACGGCTGCCGGACGCGGTATTTGCGTGCGTCGGCGGCGGCAGCAATGCCATGGGTGCATTTTATGAGTTTATAAAAGAACCGTCGGTTGCGCTTATTGGCGCCGAGGCGGCAGGAAAAGGCGTAGATACCGAGTTTCACGCGGCTACCGTTGCAAAGGGTACAGTAGGAGTTCTGCATGGAATGAAATCACTTTTCCTACAGGATAAATATGGCTCGATAATGCCGGTTTATTCTATATCGGCAGGTCTTGACTATCCGGGTATAGGCCCGGAGCATGCCGAGCTTGCACGAACCGGGCGCGCACAGTATTATCCGATAACCGATAAGGAAGCGGTGGACGCGTTCTGCTATCTTACAAAAACAGAGGGTATCATACCTGCAATTGAAAGCTCGCATGCTGTTGCGCAGGCTATCAAGATGGCGCCTGAGATGGGAAAGGATAAGATAATAGTAATCTGCATATCCGGCCGCGGAGATAAGGACGTTGCGTCGGTGGCAAAATTTATGGGGGTGGAAATACATGAATAGGATAGACAGAATGTTTGCCGAAAGACGTCTGGCAGGGAAGAAGGCTTTTGTCGGATTTGTGACGGCAGGCGATCCGGATATTGAAACTACATGTGCGCTTGTACGGGAAATGGAAGAGGCAGGAGCGGCGCTGATAGAGCTTGGAGTGCCCTTTTCCGACCCGATTGCCGAGGGGGCAGTCATACAGGAGGCAAATGTACGCGCGCTGTCAAAGGGTATAAATCTTGATATAATCATGGACGCTGTTGAAAAGCTGCGCAGAGAAACTGACATACCGCTTGTGTATCTTATGTACTATAACAGTATTTTGAGCTATGGCTCTGATAATTTCTTTGCACGCTGTGCAAAGGTGGGTATCGACGGAGTAATAATCCCCGATCTTCCGTTTGAAGAAAGCGGCGAGATTGCGGAATATACTAAAAAGTACGGTGTGTATCAGATAAGTCTTGTGTCGCCGTCATCGACAGACGAGCGGCTCAGAATGATTGCAAGGGAAGCGAAGGGATTTTTGTACTGCGTATCATCAATGGGAGTTACCGGCGTGCGCGACAGCTTTACAACCGATTTTGACCATATGTTCAAGGTGCTGAACAGTGTTTCAGATGTGCCCAAATGCATCGGCTTCGGAATATCAAAACCGGAACAGGCGAAGGAGCTGAAGCATTACTGCGACGGAGTGATTGTAGGCTCGGCAATTGTGCGGAGGGTAGCAGCGGGAAAAGACCGTGAGGAAAAGCTGAAAAGCGTTTCGGAATATGTACGAAGCATGTGTGCGGCTCTTGTGGAGTAAGGTTACACAAACAATTAAGCATACCTATAAAAATATCCTGCGGTGTATCTGCCGCAGGATATTTTGTCTTTTAATCAGCATTATTTAATGACAGCCGAATAATCAAAAAATGTTGTCGCTATGCGACACATAAACATTTTTTGATTA
>CAMFCK010000136.1 GCA_945948775.1 uncultured Clostridia bacterium | reverse complement strand
TCAACATTATATGTTGCCGACAGGATTGATCCTTTTCACTGGCGCGGCGGCTGCTTTTGGTATGAATGTACCGGAAAACTGGTGAACGGCAGCATCGGACTTTATAACTACAGCAAGCTGTTTCGCATGAGCGGCGACACCGCCGAAGAGGTTTCACAAAGTGAATACTTACCGCTCAAGCGGCTTACGGCAGAGCTTTTCCCTGCCTTTGACGGCAAAACTGCAATTGACGGGCCGGCAGATAGCAGCGCGGACTTATATGCCGCAGTATATGATGCAAGCGGCGCTCTCACCGGTATTGAAAAAGCAGATGTAAGCTTTGATTCCCTCGGGCGCGCTGTTGTTACGGCAGACGATTATTCCAAGCTTATGCTTTTTTCGGACAACGGACTTACTCCGCTAGCTTATTCATTTTATAACTAATTATGAACAAAATGTAAAAATTAGCACTCTCGCAAAGAGAGTGCTAATTTTTTATTGACAAATTGACAAAACAGGGCTAAAATAGAGTTATACACATTAAACTAAGGAGTGAGGACTATGGCTACCGGAAATATTACGGTCAGCTCGGAAAATATTTTTCCGATAATCAAAAAATGGCTTTATTCAGACAAGGATATATTCCTGCGCGAGCTGGTTTCAAACGGCTGCGACGCGATAACAAAGCTCAAAAAGCTTGCTTCAATAGGAGAAGCAACGATCAATGCAGACGAAAGCTTCCGCGTGGATGTTACGATTGACAACTCTGTCGGTATCCGATAACGGAATAGGTATGACAGCCGAGGAAATCGAAAAGTATATCACACAAATCGCCTTTTCCGGCGCTGCGGATTTTCTTGCAAAATACAAAGAAGATGATAACAAGGATTCTCAGATAATCGGGCACTTCGGGCTTGGCTTTTATTCCGCATTCATGCCGTCTGAGCGTGTTGAAATTGACACTCTTTCCTATCAGAAGGGGGCAAAGCCGGCAAAATGGAGCTGCTCCGGCGATATGGAATATGATTTGAGCGAGGGTACCCGTACCGAACGCGGTACAACCATCATTTTGCATATTGCAGAGGACAGCAAGGAGTTTCTTGACGAGTTTACTGTACGCAGCGTGCTTAACAAATACTGTGCGTTTCTGCCTGTCGAGATATATCTGAACGTTTTGCCCGAGGAAAAGGCAGACAGCAGCGAGGATAAGGATACGGACAAGCCGGAACCCAAGCCTATAAACGACACCGCTCCGCTGTGGACAAAATCGCCAAAGGACTGCACCGATGAGGAATACCGCGAATTTTATACCAAGGCATTTTCCGATTTTACACCGCCGCTGTTCTGGATACATCTGAATGTTGATTTCCCGTTCAATCTGAAGGGTATACTATACTTTCCGAAAATCAATCATGAATTTGCGGCGCAGGAGGGGCAGATCAAGCTGTACAACAATCAGGTATTCGTTGCGGATAATGTAAAAGAGGTAATACCTGAGTTTTTGATGCTTCTAAAGGGTGTTATTGACTGTCCGGATCTGCCGCTTAATGTTTCCAGAAGCTTTTTGCAGAATGACGGCTATGTAAAAAAGATCGCCTCGCATATTACAAAAAAGGTAGCGGACAAGCTTGGCGAGCTGTTCAAAAAGCAGCGTGAAGAATACGACCGTTACTGGGACGATATAAATGTGTTCATTAAATACGGCTGTATGCGCGATGAAAAGTTCTATGACAAGGTAAAGGATTACATTATATATAAGGATCTCTCCGGCAAGTACATCACTCTTGACGAATATCTTGAGGGACGTGATGACAAGGAAGTATATTATGTCACCGATGAAAATTTACAGTCGCAGTATATAAATATCTTCCGTGAACAGGAGCAGAATGCCGCGGATGCGGCGCTTTGTGAGGATGTGAAAAAGGCGCTTGGCAATGATGAGCTGAAAATTGAGGCACAGGCATTAAAATCCGCAGATGTTCCGGCGGTGATACTGCTTTCCGAGCAGTCGCGCAGAATGAAGGAGATGTACCGCTCCTACGGGCAGCAGTTTGCCGGAGTGAGCGACATGTTCAAGGACGAATATACTCTTGTTCTCAACAAGAGCAATCCTCTCGTCAAAAAGCTGCCTTCGCTTGACGAGGAAAGCAAGAAGCTTTTAAGCGAGCAGATTTACGATATGGCAATGCTCTGCAACAAGCCGCTCCCTCCCGAGCAGATGACTCGTTTTATAGAACGCAGCAACAAAATACTTCAAATGGCGCTGTAGCTAAAAGCAGATAATTTCATAATATAATGTCTACTGAACAAATGGTTTTGCGAAACCATTTGTGTGAAATTTACAATTTCACACCTAAAAATAGCATTAAAATGCTATTTTTAGGTTCACGACATTGATTGACTGACTGTTTGTGTCGGATGTCGGGAGACGGCAAGCCGACACAAAGTGCAGTCATTAATATACAAAACGGACTGGGAAGCTTTTCTTCTTCACAGTCCGTTTTGTATATATCTTACACTCCCGAAATACGGAGTCTGAACTCCTGCGGATCAGTCAGGTCAAAATCAATCATGTACATAGTTTCCTCATGTGCATCATGATTAATAAGCTTTTCCGATGACATCACAGGCGAATATGTACTGTCAAATTCTATCTTATAGCCGTTGATTTTAAGACTTTCTCCATCCCACTCAGGCTTTAACATTGTGACAAACCGTTCGCGCACGGTATTTCCTTTTTTATTATATTCAAAACTGTCGCAAAGCTCAAATACATCATCTTTAAGCGACAGCTCCCGCCTCAGCGATTTTATGTTCGGCTCGTCATATGCTCCGGCAATATCTGTCACAAAGCTGCCGTCTCCGGCAGAAATTACCGTCCCACGGTATTCCGCTCCTGCCTGCTGATATTTACCGTTAATTATCGGCACACCGTGTCCGCGCGAGGAATTACAAAGACAATTGTACCGCGTTTGGGGGTGGAAATAATCTCTGTCATATTCGCCGCAGCCGAAATCGCATAAAATCTGTCCGTTGTCCGATACAAGCGAAAAGCTGCCGATGTCATTATGATTATGCGGTTCGTTATTATGTCCTGACTTGGCAGCAAGCGTCAATGACGGATTATTGCACACATACCAGTTTGCGCTGGGATAAAACACCTCGCCGTCTGTATTTTTACCATGAGGAGCATCCGGATCAACCCAGAAGAAATTCCTCAAATAAGCCGCAAAACGGTGGCAATAATCATCAAATTTTGCATATTCCATAGAAGGCATGATAATTTCATCGCCATAAACATCACGCAGCTTCTGCGTAAGTCCGGGCAGTATCTCGCAGGTCTGATATCCGTCCGAAAAACTTATGGTATAGTTTTTCCTCAGAAAAGCATTCTGCTGAAATAAAGCGACCTTGCGGCATATCGGCAGCTCAAAGAGATTTTCTCTGCCGTCGGTAAATTCATATAACAGCTGTGCAAAATATGTATAGAAGCCGAAGCCGTAATTCCAGTAGCCTATACCCTCAACGCAGACGCCGTCATCGCCGAAGCCGCACAGAAAGCATTTCAGCGTATCTATAATTCTTGCATGTACCGTTTCAAACCTGTCCGGAGCAAGGTAAATAAACGCGGCCCCAATGCTGCCGGCACATACCGCCGCCCAATTTGCCTCATTCGGCTCCCAGTCAAAACGCCGATTCAAGTAAGGTTTAAAAATACGTTCCTCTACGCAGTCCTCTATACGTTTGTTGATTTTTGCGTCAAGCTTATCGCCAAGCAGGTAGTGTATCTCTGCCAGCGCAAAGCCCGTTTCAGCCGAAAAAAGATCGACAATATTTCTGTCATAGCA
>CAMFCK010000135.1 GCA_945948775.1 uncultured Clostridia bacterium | reverse complement strand
GGACTGCCTTTGCATCGGGATTTTCGCGTATCGCTCGGCGCACCGACTCGAGGCTCATGCCAAGAGAAATCCCAAGCCTGCGGTCAACGTCCGGATTTACATATACCGGAACTGCGCCGCACAAAACGAGCGCGTTTATCGCGCTGCGGTGCACGTTGCGCGGCAGAATTATCTTGTCGCCCTTTTTGCAGGTGTATAAAATCATGCTCTGCACCGATGAGGTAGTACCGCCGACCATGAAAAATGCAGAAGCTGCGCCGAAGGCTTCTGCGGCAATTTCCTCTGCCTCCTTGATTACCGAAACAGGGTGGCAGAGATTATCAAGAGGCTTCATGGAATTGACGTCCACTCCGACGCATGACTCGCCTAAAAAAGCGGTCAGCTCCGGGTTGCCGCGACCGCGCTTGTGTCCCGGTACGTCAAAGGGCACAACACGCATTTTTTTAAATTTCAGCAGTGCGTCGTAAATCGGCGCTTTATCCTGACGATCCATCAATAAACATTCCTTCCGCTGAAAATTTCTATCATCTCGCGGCGCAGATTGTTTGAAATTTCAAGCCTGCGCGCTGGTGCCAACTCGTAAACATCTGTGTTGAACAGGTAATTCTGCAGGTCGATTTCCTTGATCAGCATTTTTGTATGGAATATGTTCGCCTGATATACGTTTATGTCAGCCGCGTCATAGCGCAGCAGAATATCAGGATTTATATAGTCCTGTATCGAAGTGATTTTGTGGTCGTTAAAAAGCTTTTTTCCGTTTATATCGCGGGTAAAGCCGCGTATGCGGTAATCCATAGTTATTATATCCGAATCAAAGCTGCCGATAAGATAATCAAGTGTAGAAAGCGGAGTTATCTCGCCGCAGGTGGCAACGTCAATGTCCACGCGAAAGGTTGCAATGCTTGTTTCCGGATGGTATTCGGGATAGGTATGAACGGTAACATGGCTTTTGTCAAGATGCGCCACGACATCCTCGCCGCGAGAAGGAACCATAGAGCCTTCGGAAATCAGGAAGGTAACAGACGCGCCCTGCGGATCATAGTCCTGTTTTGAAATACTGAGTACATTAGCGCCTATCATTCCGGTCAGATTTGTCATAATATTGGTGATACGTTCGGAATTATACTGCTCGTCAATGTATGCAATATAATTTTTCTGCTCGCGCGCGGTCTTGGCATAGCATACGTCATATATATTGAATCTTAGCGACTTTGTAAGATTATTAAAGCCGTAAAGCTTTAGCTTATTTTCCATATTGATTACCCCCACTGATAGCCGGAAATAAATACCGGAAATATAAAAAAGCAAATGATATGCACTAAAGCACAACACTTGCTTACAAAATACATGCCGGACAGCCCCAAGGCCGGAAGGTATTTTCGGAGGATTAGAGTCTATACAGCAAATCACTTTTACTACTCTTATTGACCGTTTCACAAGTCGATGCGCACATGTATGTGCATAGGTTTTTAAGTAACCAACTTATAAAATTTGAGCTTTTAACTCAATCAATAAGGCAACAGAAGTTGCCCCCGTTTCTTCAACGGGTTTTCGGCATTTTGACCCGACCGTCCGTGTAGTCTTAGTCTGCAAAGCTTTGCAGACGATCAAAAGTATCTGCTTCGGAAAGACTCTTGTTCCGCTTCCCAATTGGATAAGGTCATATTACCATTTTTCGCGGATTTTGTCAAGTATTTTAACATAAAAATCACATTAATATCCCTATAATTCAAAAAGCGGATATTCATAGATATATATCTCGAATGATGATACCTGCAAAAGATTTGTCTTTAGCCTAAAATTTCTTTTCGATTTTAAATACGGAGTGTATTTATCGCGTAAAGCTTCAAACTTATGATGAAGCTCGCCTGCTCATAGATGAATATATCCACTTTTACAACAACAAAAGAATACAATTAAAAACATAACTGACTCCGCGCGTAAAACGAAGTCAGTATGTTGCTTAACTTAATACATATACCATAGGTACTCTTTTTGTGCTGTCCTACAATTTGGGCAAGCTCAGCAAAATGAACTTGCCTATTCTTAACTTAATGATATTGTTTTTTACTGTCTGTCATTGTAAAAGGCGAGATAAGCCTTGTATGCCATATAAATGTCGCCCTTTGCCGTAATCTCAAACGGCGAATGCATTGAGAGCACCGGAACTCCGCAGTCAATCACGTCCATGTTAAGATTTGCGACATACATGGCAATCGTGCCGCCGCCGCCCTGATCGACCTTGCCAAGCTCTGAGGTTTGCCAGATAACGCCGTTTTTATCAAGAATGGAGCAGATTTCATGCACAAATTCCGCAGAAGCATCGCTTGCGCCTGATTTTCCGCGTGAACCGGTATATTTCATAAGCACCATTCCGCCGCCGGCAAATGCAGCATTGTTTTTTTCGGCTACCGAGGGATAGTTCGGGTCAAATGCCGCTCCGACGTCAGAGGACAGGCATGCGCTGTTTCTTATGATGCGGTTAAAGGTCAGCATATCGCAGCTGCCGCGAAGCTTTGCGGCAAGCTCTGCAACTGCCATGTCAAAGAAGCGCGAAAGCATTCCCGTATTGCCGACCGAACCGATTTCCTCCTTGTCTACCAACAGGCATACGGCAGTCTTTTTGGGTGCGGCTATCTCGAAAATACTCCTTAAGGCTGTATATGCGCAAACGCGGTCGTCCTGACCGTATGCACCTATAAAGCCGTTGTCAAGTCCCACATTGCGAGCACGGAAAGCAGGAACCACTTCGATTTCCGCACTCAGGAAATCAGCCTCGGTTATGTCATAGCTGATATTGAGGATATTCAGAATATTGAATTTTACTGCCTCCGGAACATCTTCCGCCTTAGCACCGATGCCGCCGACAAGAATATTCAGCGCCTCGCCCTCGATACCGTCGGTCATAGGCTTGGTCATCTGATCCTTTGCAAGATGCGGCAGAAGGTCGGTGACACAGAATACGGGATCGTCATCATTTTCGCCGATGCATATGTCTATGCGCTCGCCGTTTTTCTTGTAGACAACTCCGTGCAGCGCGAGCGGAATAGCAGTCCATTGATATTTTTTAATTCCGCCGTAATAGTGAGTTTTAAAAAGCGCGAGACCGTCCGATTCATAAAGCGGATTTTGCTTCAAATCAAGACGCGGAGAATCAATATGCGCTCCGACTATGTTAAGACCGGCTTCTATATCCTCCGAGCCGATAACGCACAGCATGATATTTTTGCCGCGGTTCAGCATATAAACGCGGTCGCCGGCAGATAAGGACGGCTTTTGGTCAAACGATACAAAGCCGTTTTCCTCTGCCAGCCGCACCGCCTCCTTCACACATTCTCGCTCGGTCTTGCCGCGGTCTAAAAAGATGCGGTAATCTTCAGCCAGTTCAAGCATTGCTTTCTTTTCGTCCTCCGGCATATCGCGGCAGACGTTTTTCCGCTCATATTTGAGCTTTTCGTAACGTTCCTTGTCCGTCATATTTATTACCTCCGTAATAGTATATATTTTGTACAGAAAAAATATTTTTTTGCAGTAAAATGGTTATTTTTTGCCGGTATCTGCATTATTTCGTTGTAAGAAGCCGGCGGTTTTTCCAAAGATAATCCGCGCCGGATATTACGGTGAAGATAACCGAAATCCAGATGAGTATATTGGTTATCAGCAGCGCAGGTAGGGCGGAAAAATGCGAATCCATAAGAATTATGGCTGCAATTACAGCTACCATCTGCGATACCGTTTTCATTTTTCCCCAAAGACTTGCCGCAATGACTGTACCCTCCGAAACCGCTACAAGCCGTATTCCGGTAACAATAAATTCACGCGCAAGAATTATCATCAAAGCCCAA
>CAMFCK010000134.1 GCA_945948775.1 uncultured Clostridia bacterium | reverse complement strand
ATCGGAAGGAAGCGGTACATTTGTGTAATAAGTCTGGAGTGTATTGGTTGAAAATGCTTTATTCTCATAGCCGGATACGTTTTTAAAGGTAATACCGTCGATGCTGTACTGCAAGGTCATGCTTTTCGGCCCTTTGTTGCTGGAATATGCATCAGCGGAAATATAAACCTGACTGTATCCGAAAGTGCAAAGCTCAAACTGCCAGTAGGTTCCCTCGCTCCAGCCGATGGAATCATCCGGTGCGATAACCAGAGCGGTCATGTCCTCGTTATCAAACATAGGTACATATTTGTTATTTGTGTCTATTGAAGCGGTAAGCTTTGCATCGGCATATGCGCCGGAGGTTGCAGCTATCTTGCCGTTCACATATTTGATATCATCGCCGGAAGCAAAGCTGAAGCCGGCGATATTGTCATAGCCGCAGGTATAGCTGAAGGCTGCGGTTTCGCTGTTATAATAGCCCTCCTTTACAGCATAGGCGCTTATCGATGCCGAAGAACCAGAACTGTCCTTAAACAGGTATATCGGCTCTGAATATTTTATATAGCTGCCGCCGTTTACAGAATAGTAGATGTCCGCGCCATCAAGGGCGGTGAGGGTAACTGCCTGGTCGGAATAAATCTCTCCGCCTGCAGGACTTGCCACAGGAGCGGAAAGCGTAGGCGTAACATCTGCCTTGACTGTGCCGGTGATTATGATATCGTTTATCGCCGTTTCGCCGCCGGAGACAGAGGCAGTAGACTTTGAGTCGATTATCTTGCTTGAATCCGGGCATACAACTTTCAGCCATATAGTTTGCAGATTGTCCGCAGCTTTAGGAAGCGTGGCTGAAAGCAGACAGCTTGAATCGTCAAGAGTTTTGTTTTTGCCGATCGTAATGCTTGCACCTGATACATCTGTAAATTTTGTGCCGTCGGTGCTGTACTGAAGCTTCCAGCGTGCAGGTCCTTTTTTTGAGCCGCCGAGTTTTGCGCTGAAGGTAATACCCTCATATCCGTCAGTTGAGGTTTTTATAAGGAAATAAGGATTAGTGCCCCATGTATTATCAGTATCCGCCGCCATTATAGGGACAAAGGCTGTTTTGACTGTGGTGTTGTATATATACCCCTCTGTTGCATAAGTCATTGTCGTATACGTTGTGCCGTTGAGCGAGGCAAAAAGCTTGGATCCGCTTTGCTTTGCTCCGGCGGTCGCGCTGTAGCCGGCGCTTGCGCTGCCGTATGCGCTTAGATTTGTTCCTGCAGCACCTACCGGATAGGTAAACTGTGCAATTGTGTCCTCTGCCGCGCTGACGCTTATTGCTCCGAAGCAGTTTATAAGCAATATAACCGCAAGCAGAAAGCCTAATCGTTTGTTAGTCATAAAATCAATCCTTTCATCATTGCTGAATGTGATAATATATTTCACACATTAGTGTGTATTAAAATTGTAACAGGCGTATGTAAAATGTATTACCGAAGGAAAGTAAAATATTGGTTAAAATAATCGTAAGAAAAATAAAAAGCCTGCCGCACGCTTTTTCAGCGTTTGACAGGCTTATAGGATTTAGTCCTGCTTGAATTTATGTCCGTTAAAAAGTACCGTGAAGCCGAATTTCGGCAGCGCCATCATGCGGAATATACGTTTTGGCTGCTTTGTCAGGCGGTAAAACCATTCAAGCCCGTGACTGCACCACCATTCGGGCGCGCGGGGCATATCGCCGGTCACGGCGTCAAGCGAACCGCCGAGTCCCATTAACACATGTGCGTTCAGCTTATCACGGTTTTTGTCTATCCAGTTTTCCTGGGCGGGAGCGCCGAGACATACGAATACTAAATCTGCTCCCGAATCGTTTATTTCGCGAATTATATCGTCAGTTTCCTCCGGTTTAAAATATCCGTTGCGGCAGCCTGCAATTTTCAAGCCGGGATTGCGTTCGGTAAGAATTTGTGCCGCACGCTCAGCGGTGCCGGGCTTTGAGCCGAACAAAAACAGACTGTGTCCGCTTTGCGGAAGTCTGCGTACGACCTCCATTGCGATATCAAAGCCGGCTGCACGTTCGGGAATAGGCTTTTTGACGATTCGTGAAGCGTAAACCAGACCGATACCGTCGGCGGTGAGCAGATCAGCGCGGTTTAAAAGCGCACGGAAACTTTCGTCCTTGTAGGCGTTCATTATGATCTCCGAATTGGGAGTAAAAACAGCATGCGTTCCCTCCTCATCAAGCATCTGCATTATTTTATCGGCAGACTCGCTGATTCCGAGCATGGAAACCTGTACGCCGAGAATATTGACTGTATCCATCAAATAAACCTCCAATCAAAACAGCGAAAGCTGAACATTATCTTTGCGCAGGAAAGAGCCTGCGGCAGGTATATTTTTTGTGCGGTAGTGCGCAAGATCGCCAAGCTCGCTCTGTTCTGCCGTTACTACGCGTATCATGCGCGCGCCTTTTTTGGTGAGCTTTACCACCTGCACACCCTGAGTGGATTTGGTGGTTTTTTCCGGTATCTTATCGGTCGAGAATACCAGAGCCTTGTTATTGTCGGTGAACGCGACAAGCTCCTGCTCGGCGCTGAAATACAGTATTGCGCTGACAGGGAATTTGTCGGAATAAGCGCCGATGAGCTTTTTGCGGTTGGTTTTGGTCATGTAAGCGCTGAGCGGCACACGCGCCATCTTGCCGTTTTCAAAGCAAAACAGCATAAACCCGCCGAAATCGACGGTGGCAACAGTATACAGTATCCGTTCATCCTCCTCCAGCTTTAAAACAGCAGGCATATATTCGCCCATGGCAGTAACCTTACCGTCGGGCAGATCATAGGCATGCAGCTTATAAACTGCGCATTTGTCCGTAAAGAAAAGAAGCTCGCTTTTGTTGGTTGTTTCCATCGTCTGAGTTATAATATCGTCCTCCTTGAGCTTATGCTCCGAGGTTGTGAAACGGAGGCTCTGATTTGTAATTTTTTTAAGATACCCGTCGCGTGTTGCAAATAAGGTTACGGGATAATCTTCGATAACGCTGCTTTCGGAATATACCTCCACCTCGTCGCCGCTTATAAGACGTGTGCGCCGCGGCTTGGCATATTTCTTTGAAATGTCGCGCAGCTGTTTTGCAATGAGCTTTTTTACCTCCTTGTCGCTTGCAAGAATACGGTTTAATTCATCTATGTCGCTTATCAGCTTTTCTATATCCGATGTGCGGTTTAAGATATATTCACGGTTTAAGTTGCGCAGCTTTATTTCGGCAACATACTCTGCCTGAAGATTGTCAATGTCAAAGCCGACCATAAGATTTGGCACAACATCCGCTTCAAGCTCTGTATGGCGTATGATGGAAACGGCCTTGTCAATGTCTAAAAGTATCTTTTTAAGACCGGTCAGAAGATGCAGCCGCTCCGATTTTTTGTTGATGTCATATTGCAGACCGCGCTTGATGCAGCCCATGCGAAAGTCTACCCATTCGCCCAGTATCTCTCTTACACCTAAAACCTTAGGGGAGTTGTCTATGAGGACGTTGAAGTTACAGCTGAAGCTGTCCTCAAGCGGTGTAAGCTTGAAAAGCTTGAGCATGAGAGCGTCCGGATCCACACCGCGCTTTAAGTCGATAGTAAGCTTAAAGCCGTCAAGACCTGTTTCATCGCGCACGTCGGAGATTTCGCGCAGCTTGTTAGCCTTTATGAGCTCCATCAGCTTTTCAATGATTGCTTCAATAGTAGTTGAGTAGGGGATTTCGAGTATTTCTATACAGTTATTCTTTTTGTCGTAGGAATACTCTGCGCGGAGCTTGAAGCTGCCGCGTCCGGTATCGTATATTTCCTGCATCTGCGCCTTGTTGTAGATCAGATTTGCCCCAAGCGGGAAATCGGGCGCAGGCATATGCT